>NZ_JBEZXS010000027.1:0-122666 GCF_040638185.1 Streptomyces sp. NPDC026672 | reverse complement strand
CGACGACCCGACAGGTCACGACTCCCACGGAATCACCACTGCTATCCCCGACCAGCGGAAACGCACCGATCACGCCCGAAAAGACAACAGCTTCTAAGCCAGGTCAGGAGAGCTTGATCGCGTTCGGGACGAAGAGGTCGTGGGTTCAAATCCCGCCACCCCGACAGCTGTAACACCAGGTGAGGCACCTAGGAACGTTCCTAGGTGCCTCACCTGATTTCGTGTGCGTGTCTATCTGCGTAATACCGCTCCGGGCCCCGCTTGAAGATGCCGTCCGTGACCACGACGCCGGTCTGGATCACGGGCCGGATCTGCCTCCGGTAGACCTCCTCGGTGACCGCCGTACCCGAGTGCCCGACGAGTCGGGAGTTCTCCTCCAGCGGGACGCCCCGGTCGGAGAGCAGCGACACAAAGCTGTGCCGGAGCTCCCGGGGGTCCACTCGGCGGCATCGACCCCGTCGACGTCCTTGAGCGCACGGCGGACGTTGGCGGCGTCGAGCGGCTTGCCCACGGCCGAGGAGAAGACGAGGCCGTGTTCCTCCCAGGCATCATCGGCGGCGAGCCGATCCCAGGCCTGATCCTCGAACTGCCGCCAGAGAGCTTCGACGCAGCACACCGGCAGGACCAGAGTGCGCCGGGACCATCAGTTTGAGACGAAGAGGTCTCCCCAGACGCGTGCCGGATCCTACTGAGAACCACGAGGAACACCGGGGGCCAACGGACCCACCCCAGACGTCGACATCCATCCACTACAGGTCAGCCCTGCAGCGACCCTTGATCACCTCAACTTCCCAAACTGACGCCCGAGCATCGCAGTCATCAGCTGGCCGTCATGGCTTGCTCTAGTCGCCGGCCTCACTAGCGTGGCTGAGGCCGGGTTCAGCTAGACACACGCACGACTGATCAGTCGACGACCCCGTCGTCGTGACTGATATACGGACGACGAGGCGGGCGCGGTTGAGTTGCCAGCAACTTGACCGGGCCTCGAAGCCCCAGCTCAGCGCCGCGATCCCCGCCTCTCTACCAAAGTCGGCGCCCACCTTTCCGGTCGACATCCCCGCCTCCCAGCTGGCCCGCCTCGACGAGGCCGGCGCGATCGAGCTCGGCGCCCCGCACGACCTGCTCGCCGGTGACCACATCCGCAGGGTGACCGCGGGCGAACTGAAGATCGAGACTCGCCGCTGACGTCCGGGGCCGGGGCCCGCGGTGTGTGGCGCGCGAGCGCCGCGATCGATCACAGCAGGTCGGTCACAGCAGGTCGGTCAACGCCGCCTGGAACGTGTCCACTTCGCGCTGGAGGTAGGGGGACACGTCGGTCAGCATGGCAACGGTCTCGTTCAGGTGGCGGGCCCAGTCCGGGGCGGACCTCCACACCGGTTCCTTCCGGGTGAGGACCGCCGACAGGAGGTCGTCGTACCAGCCGGTGGGGCCTCCTCCGGGGCGGGCTTCGACGGGGCGCTTCCTCAGCGTGTGCACGCCGCGGACCAGAGACGTGCTGGCACCCGGTGGTTCGGGCCACCCGACTCCCTCCAGGTCCTCGACCGACTTCGCCTTGTCCACGACATCCGAAAGCACGATGTCTCCACATGCGCCTGCACCGCTTTGTCAGTTCGCCCCGATCGAATGCAGGAATCCGTTGAGACGATCAAGCTCACCGATGACGTCCTTGCGCTTCTTGAGCAGCACGTCCAGAGCCCGGTCAGTCAGCGAGTCCGGTGATTCTCGATCTCCCGATCCGGCCCACGAGGTCGTCGGTGAGCGGATACGGCCGTTCGACGGGCAACAGTCCACGGGCCGTCTCGATGTCGCCCGCGCTCACCGCCGCGTGCACCTCGTGGGCGAGCGGCGTCACGTCCCGGACCGCGGTGATCCAGTCATCCACGTACCGGTCCACTGCCTCTCCCGACAGCCCGATCTGGATGGCGCGGTGGGACAACGGGTTCAGCCCGAGGTCACGCTCGGGGTCCCACTGGACCCGGACCGGGCTGGTGCGCAGTGCCTGACGCCAAGCGTCCTCGGTGGCGTGGTGAGTACGGTCGAAATGGCTGAGACAGGCGTTGGCGAGGGCCCATTCGAAGCCCTCCCTGGTGATCTCGATGGCAAGCACCCGCTCCTGGTCGGGCTTGGTCGCCCAACCACAGCGGTACATCATCCAGAGGAAGGACGGCTTGATCCATGTCATGCGGGACCGTTTGAACGGATCCACGAAGGTGCCTCGACGAAGGGCGGGCTCGGCGATCCGGTCCCCGTATGCCTGATAAACCGTGAGGACCTCGTCATCGAACACCGCGCGGATCTGACGCGAGGGCGGCGTGCCGCTCATGCGGACCGTTCCCGCGCCCAGGCGTCGGACCCGCTCACCACGGGGTCGGCGACGGACCGTGCACCACAGGTATAGAGCAGCCAGCGCAATTCCTCCCAGGAGAAGAACGGCTCCCCCCAGGTGTCCAGCCACAGGTTCAGCCGGCCTCTGTCGTCGGCGGAACGTGTGAGGTCCCAGAACGCCCAGCCCCTGGCCTCCAGTTCGGGATCGAACCGGGAAAGCCAGTCCTGGAGCTCCCAGGGTCCGTCACCGGTGCGTTCCGTGTAACGCGCCCGCCCCTCACTGGCGAACACCTCGACGTCCCCGCCCCCACAAACCTGGACGAACCAGTCCGGGATCATGCCCACGGGCACATCGCCTTCGTCGAAATCCGCCTCCGCGGCCAGCGCGAACACAGCCGCGAAAACCTGGCGCAGCCTGTCGGCATATACCTGCGGATCACCATTCGGGGTCACTGTGACATGGGCGAGGACAGGTACGTCGGGGTCAATTTCCGGCCGCCCGGAAACCCGCGCAAATTCCTGCTCCACACCCTCGATCTCGTGCAGCACATTTCCCACTTTCATTCAAAATCCTGCACGATTCTACCAGAACCGGGAATGATGACTTTCCGCATTTTCTCGAT
Source organism: Streptomyces sp. NPDC026672 (assembly GCF_040638185.1). Taxonomy (NCBI): domain Bacteria; kingdom Bacillati; phylum Actinomycetota; class Actinomycetes; order Kitasatosporales; family Streptomycetaceae; genus Streptomyces; species Streptomyces sp. NPDC026672. Next base: position 119,718 of record NZ_JBEZXS010000027.1, on the reverse strand, counting down.
CACGTCGCCGGGCAAACCGTACAGGTCAGGACCCATCGTGGGGTCCGAAATCTCCGGGTAGTACTTCTTCAGCTGCTTCCATTCCTGCTTCGTGAAGCCCAACCCGTCCGGTTGCTTCTGCGGCACCGCTTCGCGGCGTATGTCTTCGACAAAACCCTTTGGCACTTCGAATGAGACGATCTGGCCCCCGTCGCCACGGAATTCAATCGTATGCTTGATGTCACCGCTCATGTTGACGTAGAGCTGGTTGTTTCCAGTGACGGTGACATTGCCGTTCTCGTCCACGTGCACCCGCTGGCTGAGCGGGTGCTGCGTCTGTTTGCGGTAGACCGTGACGGTGCACTGGTCCGGTGCCAGGCCCAGATGGTCGGACCATGTGAGCGGGTTGCGCACGTACGCGGCGGGATTGGGCGCGGGGGCAAGGCCCAGGGGATCGGGCGACAGATACCGTGCGCTCTCGGGGTCGTACGTGCGGAAGACATTGTGGTGCAGCCCCGATTCGGGATCGAAGTACTGGCCCGGAAAACGCAGCGGCGTGTAGGCGCTCGCATCCCGGTTCCAGGTCGTCAGCCCCCACAGTGTCGTGCGTGTCCGCCAGGCGATGGCCCCACGTTCGTCGACGAGTTCGGTGGGGGTACCCACCAGATCCGTGACAACGGCGAAGAAGCGGCTGTCGATCTCCTCCTGGGACGCGGACAGCAGGCGTTCCCTCTGTGCCACCGGATGGAGATCCCGATGGTCCCAGGTGAGGACGACCGCGCCCGGACTCTCCCGGGAGACCGTGGTCTGCTCACACAGGACCGAACCCTCCCAGGTGAAAAGGGTCTCCTCCACGACCTCGCCATCAACGGACAGCCGTTGCTTGGAGGTGCGACGCCCCAGCGGGTCGTAGAGGTACCGCCACACGGTGCCGTCGGGTGTCGTCAGACCGGTCAGCCGGTCCTCGGCGTCCCAGGTGAAGCGCCAGGTGTCCGGCTTGCGGGACAATCGGTCCTTGCGGCGCAGTGTGACGCGGCCCTGTGCGTCGTACTCGTAGTGCAGCCTTCCCGCCGAGACCAATCCGTTCCGGTCATATGTGCGGCGTCCGGTGGCCGCCGCGGCGTCGGGGTGAAAATCCGGCCACGAGGCTTCGGTCTGGTTCCCGGCGGCGTCGTAGGTGTACGTCTCCTCCCAGTCGGAAGCCGTCACAGCAGTGGCCCGGCCGACCGCGTCCAGGGTGAAGTCGCGACGCTCCCCGCCGGTCTCCACAGCCACCAGATGGCCGTCCGGGCGATATTGGTAACCACGCTGCCGCAGGACATGGCCGTCCGGACCGGTGAGCCATTGCTCGACCGGCCGGCCCAAGACGTCCAGGTCGTGCGAGAGGGTCACCGGGCCGAAGATGCGGGCCAGTTCCCTGCCCGCGCCGTCATTCCGGAACGTGAGTGTGTGCCCCGACGCCATCAAACCGGCCGGCGCGCCCACCAGGTCGTAGCTCAACTCGCTCACGGCACCCGTGGGCGTCGTGCGGCGTGTGACACGGCCGAGTTCGTCGTAGTCGAAGGTCAGCGCGCGGCCGTCGACGGTCTCCGACCGCAGCAGGCCCGACCGGTCACGAAGGCGGGTCAGTGTCACGTCCGGACCGCTCGCGCGCGTCAGCTCGCCGAAGAAGTCGTACTCGTACGACGTGACGGCCCCGCCCACGTCCTTGCGGGCGAGCTGTCCGATGGCGGTATAGGCGTAGTGCACCGTCTGGCCGGCCGCATTGGTGCGGGCGGTCAGTTGACCCGCCGGGTCGTAGGCGTAGTGCAGCGTCCTGCCGTCGAAGTCGGTCTCGGACGTGAGTCGGCCACTGGGATCGTAGGTGTACATCCACGTCAGACCTCGGGGGTCGACGACACGTCGCAATCGCAGATCGATGTCGTGATCGAACTCGAAACGGGCGCCGTCCGGTTCCGTCCGTGCCGTCAGACGGTCGAAGGCACCGTACTCGTACGATGTCCGGGCGCCGTCGGGGCCGACATGGGCGAGTACGTTCCCCTCACCGTCGTACGCCCACTCGTGTGCGCCGCCATCGGGATCCGTCCGGCGCAACAGACGTCCCTCCGCACTCCACGTCAGACGAGTGGTCTCGCCCAGTGGGCCGGTGACGGACACGGGTCGGCCGAAGGCATCGTAGGTGTGACGGGTGACACCACCGGACGGGGCCACGGTCTCGACCGGCAGACCGGCCTCGTTGCACCTGATTCGTGTGGTGCGGCCCGCCGGGTCGGTCGTCGACGCCACGTGCCCACGGGGGTCATAGGTGAACCCGAACGTGCCGGACGGGCCGGTGACCGACGTGAGGTTGCCCCGCTCGTCATACTCCCGCCTGACTCTCGACCCGTCGGGTCGCGTCACCAGAACGGGCAGCCCGAGAACGTTGTACTCCACGGTCGTGCTCCGGCCGTCCGGACGCGTGACCACGGTGACCCGGCCCTCGCCGTCGTACTCGACCGCCGTGGTCCGTCCCAGCGGATCGGTCCGGCGCACCAACCGGTTGAACCCGTCACGCGCGAAGTACGTCGTCGCACCGTTCGCATCGGTCTCGGAGACGACGTGCGCCCGGGTGTCGATGCCGTACCGACGCACGTGACCGAGGCCGCTCTGGACGGTGGTCGTCCCCTCCTCGTAGCGGAAACGGGAGTTGACGTGCCCTTCGCTACCGGACTGGCTGACGCAACGATGCCGTTCGTCATAGACGTAGTCGAAACAGTGACCGTTCGTGTCCGTCCACGACACGATGCGGGCCTCGTCGTCGTATCCGAAACGCAACGGTTTGCCTGAGGAGTTGACGACCTCGGTGAGGTGACCGTCACGGTACCCGTAGTCCAGGATCCGGGTTCCGTCGGCGAGGGACAACGACGCGATCCGGCCCTGCCGGACGGTGATCCGGACCTCGTACCCGCCGCTGTGCCGGATACCGGTCGGCACCCCGTCACCGTCGTAGTCGTAGGCGATCCATCCCCCGTTGCGATCATCCACCTGCACGAGACGGCCGTCGTCGGTGAAGTGCCTGACGTGGCCGGACTCCGGGTCGGTGACGGTGAACCCGTCGGGTGTCCGCACGAGGGGCCGACGCCGACCGTGAGCGGGCAACACCGGAACTTCCGGTGCCGGATGCGGGTAGGTCTGGATGCTGCCGTCCTCAGCGACGAGCACCACACCCTGTACGTCGATCTCCAACCGCTGATCGAGGGTGCTCGCCCAGGAAATCCCGAACCATCGCCCGGCCCGATACGAGGATTCGAAGGTACGAGTGAACACCAGCGGTAGCGAACCCGGCATGGCGAGATCCGTCTGCGCGAGGATCATGCGGCCGGTGGCTACGTCGACGGGATCGTCGACGCAGACCTTGTCCTTCTCCACCCGGGCGACGGCTTGGGGTTCCCTTTCGGCCGCCGCACGCGCCTCACGCCGGACTCCGGCCTCGGCTCCTTCTTCAAGACCGTTCTTCAAACCCGTACGCAGGCCGAGTCGCAGCCCGCCCCGTGCCAGCCCCGCGCCCTTGGTGCCGATCAGCTCCGGGATGAGGCGGCCGACGAACTCGGACGGGTCCTTCTTGAAGCCGTCCACCGCGGCCTGGACGACCCGCTCCGGGTGGGCCGCCGTCGAGACCAGGCCGGACAGTGTCATGCTGACGTTCTGCAGGTAGTCGGCCGGATGGGTCAGGTTGTAGGGGTCGGTGGGGTTCAGGCCGCGGGCGAAGTTCAGCAGGCCCGCCGTGCCCTTCAGCGCGCCCCCTACGACATGGGTGAGCTCGGTGTTGACGGCCTGGTAGCCGTCGACGAAGTCGCTGCCCAGCCGCTCCAGCGGCGGTGGCTCGGCCGGAGCGTGCGCCAGGGCCGCCTTCACCTTGCCCTGGGCCTCGGACCCGGCGGTGTTGCGCTGCTTGCGGGCCTCGGCGAGCTTCTCGGCGGCCGCCTTGATGTCGGCCTTGCCGGGGTCCTCGAACGGCTCGGGCTTCGGGCCCGGGTCCTCGTTCGCCTTGATCTTCGCGTTGTAGGCGTCGACCTTGTTGTTGTACGCGTCGGTCGCGTCCTTGGACGCCTTCACGCCCTTCTTGTACAGCTCGACGGCTTCCTTGGCCTGGCCCTGCGCCCACTTGACGGTGCCCGCGTACGACTCCAGCGCACCCGCCGCCGCCTCGCACGCGTCCGCCGCCTGCGCCCACTTGGCGGGATGCACCCCGAACTTCTTGCGGAAGGCGTCCCCGCCCTCGCCCGTCCAGCCCGCGGAGTCGACCTTCTTCAGACCCGAACCCACCTTGTCGAAAGCGCTGTTGAAGTCCCGCAGGTGCTTCGCGCTCTCAAGGATGCGGTCCGGTTTGCCGTGGACGAGTTCATCGGGCTCCTCGGTCTGCCCGAGCTGCTGCTCCCCCGGGGTGGCCCCCAGGTCGGAGGCGACCTCGTCGCCCCAGTCCTCCACGCTGTCGGCCCAGTCGTGCGCACCGACGTGGTCCAGTCCCTCGCCCACCTTGTCGGTGGCCCAGTCGACACCTTCGCCGACCTTCTTCCGGCCCGCGTCGTAGAGGTCCTCGGCACCGCCCAGCAGCGAGTTGGTCAGATCACCGAGCCCCATCAGCCCTCACCGCCCCGCTCCCCGGCGGCGTCCGTGCCCCCGGCGCCGTCGGCGGCCTCCGCCCGGGCTTCGGGGGACGGGCCGAAGGTGTCGTCGAGGAACTGGTCGTACTGCTGGTCCGAGACCCCCAGCGCACCGTGCAGGTTCTCGGGGTTGAGACCCGCGGGGCCGAGGGTGTGCGAGGTCATCACGTCCCGCCCGGCGTCCTTCCAGCCCTGCTCGCTGTTGGCCATGGCACGGTCGAAGGACTCCTTGCTGTAGTCCACGTCGCCCCCGTACACACCGGACGTCGCGATGTCGCCCCAGCCCATCTTCTCGACGTCCTCCTCCGAGGCGTACGGATTGCCGATGGCGGCGTTGGTGACGACCTTGAAGGTGCCCTCGACGTACTTGTCGTTCTCGTAGTACGTGCCCGCCGCCAGCCCCGTCTTCACTGCGAAGCCGTTGCCCTCGGCGATCAGCGCCCGGACCCCCCACTCCCAGCGCTCGCAGAAGGACGTGAACTCCCCCATCAGCCCGTCGTGGCCCAGTTCGAGCCCGGACAGGGCGATGCCGCTGAAGCCGCGCCCGGCCCCGGCCTCGCCCACCATCCCGAGTTCCTTCAGCTCCCCCAGCGCCTCGGTCAGTCCCTTGGCGATCAGGCCGAGACCGGCCGTCCTCAGGTCCTCGCCGCCGTCGGTCATCCCGCATCCCCCGTCCAGGCGTCCGCGTCCACGTCGAAGTCCAGCGCCACCCCGTCCGGCACGATCCCCCGCACCGGCGGGAACACCACACCGTCCGCACCGTCCGCGCAGTCCAGCGCCACCCCGCACGGCACCCCGGCCGCCGGCACCGCCACGTCCAGCAGACGCGCGCCCAGGACCGTCTGGTACGTCCACTCCCGCGCCGCCCCACCGCGCGCGACCGCGTAACGGGCCAACGCCGCCTCGTCCGAGAACGCCAGGAGGAAACGGATGCCGTTCAAGTCGGCCGTCAGCAGACCACGTTCGGAATCCGGGCCGGGGCCCTCACCCAGCGGGACGAGCACCGGCGTGCGACGGAACTCACCGAGGAGAGCGGCGAACTCCCGTCTGCGCGACCTGACTTCGTCGACTCTGCCGGCCTCGTTCGCCGCCTCGTCGACCGTGTCGACCGCTTCGGTCTCCCGGCCGGGGTCCGGAAGTGACGGCGACGGTGACGGCGGCCCCGTCTCCACGTAGTCGTACAACCGCGACCTCACGACGTCGCCCCGAGGCGACTCGTCCGTTCCGCCCCCGTGTTCAGACATACGGCCCATCATCACCACCGCGCCGAGAAGCGACAACCCTGGCACGCTCCGTCCGGCTCCATCCGGCTCGGTTCGGTGTGTGGGCGTGGGCGCGACGGGTGCGGCGGGCGTGAGCTGTGTGCTCGGCGCGCCGCCGCACCCGTACCCCCGTGATCACCGGGCCGCTGTGCCCCGGTCCTTCGTCACCACCGGGCCCCCGTGCCCCGGTCCCTCGTCACCACCGGCCCCCGTGGCCTGGCCCCCCGTGGTTCCCTGGTGCTTCCCCTGTCGACCCCCCAGGTCAGACGATGTTCAAAGACGCGTTCTCGTTCTTCAGTTGGGAGTTGAGGTTCTTGATCTCGCCGGGGGCGAAGCTCTGGTAGGGGCCGCCGTAGCCGGAGTTGTAGTAGACGCGGACGGTGCTTCCGAGGGTGTTGGAGCCGGCCGCCGCGTTGTTCTTCACCGGCTGGCCGCTGCCGCTGCCGTTGTCGCAGTAGCCGAGGTCGTTGGTGATCAGGTCCCGGGCGTCGAACACGTAGTTGTAGTACGTCGTGCCGTTGCCGGACGGGCCTCCCGCGAGGTCGGGGAGGTCCCGGTTGGCGACGAAGCAGGAGCTGGCGAAGATCGCGCCGGCCTGGGAGTTGTAGAACAGGGTGAAGCAGCGGTTGTTGCCCGACGCCGAGCACTCGTCGGAGGAGTAGTTCGCCGCCGAGGCGGACGGAGCGGCCAGGCCGACGGCCGCGACGGCGGCGATCGTCGTCGTGACCGTGGCGCTGAGAGCGCGGGTGAGCGAACGCATGGACCTTCCCTCTCTACCGGTACCGGGCGGCCTTCTTCACGACCGCCTCGTTCTTCGTCCTCAGCTCGTCGAGTGCGAGCCGGTTCTTCTCCAGGGCCGCCTTCTGCAGGCCGGACTCGGCCTCGAAGTTGACGCGGACCAGGTCTGTGGACTCCTTGCAGGCCACGTCGGCCACGGCCATGGGCAGGCCGTCGTCGGGGAACCCCGCGGCGCTGGCCCGGTTCAGGGCCTCCAGCGGTGTGGCCGCCTCGAAGCCCTTCGCCCGCATGCAGGCGGACCACTTCTTGTCGACGGCCATGACCGCGGGGTCCGTGCGGGACTGCTCGAAGCTGTCCGTGTTGATCTTGGCCGGGAGGTTCTCGTCGAAGCGGCCGATCTCCCGTTCCGACAGTCCGGCGCAGCCGCCCCGCGGGATCGGGCGGCCCTCGTAGGTGGCCGGGACGGGCTTCCCCCGGGGGACCGAGAGGTCGTACACCAGGTTCTCGGCCGCGCCCTTCACCTCGTACGGGGTCGCGGGGCCGTGGGGTTCGGGCGGCGGCCGGTACCCGTACCGTCTCGCCTCGTCGGGATCGGTGAGGCCGTAACGGCGTTTCATGTTCGCCGCGTTGTAGCCGACCGAGGGCGGATGCAGGCCGGGCCGCGGCGGGTCGAAGCGCAGCCCGAACCCGGACATGCACGTCCGCTGCACCGCGAGCTGCGCCCGCTGGATCTCCACGAGCTGCGGATAGGTCTCCAGGTACGGTTCGACCGGCAGCGCGAGCCCCTTGGCGAGCCCCGCGCCGACGACCGCCTCGGGCCAGTCGCTCCGGTCCGCCTCGGCCGCGCCCCCACCGCGCCGCACGTCCGCCGACGGCGCGGCGGACCCTGCCGTGTCGCACGCCGTCAGCAGCAGGCACAGCGTCGCCCCGGCGGCGACGGCCACGGCCCTCGTCCTCATCGCGCCGCCGTCGCCTTCCCGGCCCGGCGGACCCGGGCCGGGGCGAACGCGTCGATGGTCCCGGCGCCCTGCCCCGGGGTGTCGTTCCAGCCGCGGACCCGGGCGGCCAGGGCGGACAGCCGCGCGTCCCCGGGCGGTACGTCGATCTGGAAGTGGGACTCCTTGACCGGCTTCAGGTCACCGCCCCAGGCGACGACACCGGCGCAGTCGGCGAGGATGTCGCGCACCACGGTGCGCTCCTGCTCCGACATGCCCGTGTCCCGCTGCGCGCCGAGCGGATAGAAGAGGGGACGGATCGTGACGGCCGTCCCGGAGAGACGGTTCGACTCGAAGGCCGCGCCCGTGTGCCGGTCGGTGGTGTGCCCCTGGACGTCGCCGGGCCGCAGCATGTCGATCTCGTAGGTGAACCTGCGGGCCACGTAGAGCAGCACGGTGGCCACGTCGCCGTCGAGCAGGGGCACCTCGACGCCGCAGGCGCCCTCGACCCGGTGGCTCGGGGCGTCGTCGACGACGGGCCAGCCGTTGGCGGTGGTGCCGCTCCGCCACGTTCGGCCGGCGGCGCTCGCCGTCGTGGTGCCGCCGTCCCAGAGGGCCGCGCCGGCGACGAGGCCGGCGCCCAGGCCGAGAGCGCGGCGGCGGGTGAGCGCGGTGCTGGGCGCATCGCTCATGATGCGTCTCCCTTCCGGTGGTGCCCGGCCACCGCCGCGATCGCGCAGACGACGGTCAGGCTGATGCTGATGAGGAGCAGGGGGTCGACCCAGGGCGCGACGAGCTCGTACGTGCGTCCGTCGTCCCAGCGGCAGGTGGCGTGGGGCGGGAGGAAGCCGTAGTCGAAGCGGTCCCAGTCGGGCCGGGGCCAGGAGGGCGGGTCACACATGCGGGCCGGGTCGGCGAACACGACGTCGACCGCGCCGGACACATAGCTCAGGACTCCCACGACGACACCCGCGACGGCGATGCTGCGCAGGCGTCTTCCGGTGCGGAACCTGAGACATGTCGAGCCGAGCACGACGATAACCGCGGCGATGACCCAGCTGCTCATTCAGGTCGCCCTGCGGAAGAGTTCCCGGTGGTTGGCGAGGAGCTTCGCGCGGCTGCGGGCCTCCATTCCCGCGCGGGAGGCGAGGCTGTCCGCGAAGCCCCGGCAGTACTCCCTCAGCTGGTCCGGCGGGAACAGGTTGGGCAGGACGACGGCCGCTCCGGCCGTGCTGATCACGAGCTTCGTGCGGCCGACGGCGATGAGGTTGTTCGGCGTCGTGAGGACGTCGAACGCGGCGTCGGTGGCCACCGTCGTCGAGCCGCCGAACCGCTCGGTGAGGTAGTCCCGGAAGCGGGTCACTCCACCGGTCTTCTCATAGTGGTCGCGGATCGCCGTGTTGATGGGCACCTTGTCCACCCGCATCCGCTGGGCCAGGAGGAATCCGTCGACGTCCTCCAGGAGGTCGCCGAAGCCGAAGGAGGAGGTCACCTCGGGCTTGCCGAGGCGTTCGGTGCAGTAGGTGTGGCCGGAGGCGTAGGAGTCGCTGTCGCGGCGCCACTCGCCGTAGAACGTCATGAGGTCTCCGGCCCAGCCGGCGACGTCGCCCTCGTTGGCCGTGCCGAGGTCGTCCGCCGGGGGCCGGGCCAGGTGTCCGCCCGCGGTGGCCAGCATGTGCTGGGGACCCATGACCTGGCCCGTGAACGGGTCGGTGAAGTCGGACCTCAGCTCGGCGCCGTGGTCCTTCGCATAGTTGATGAACGACCGGTCGACGTCGCCGACGAGGAGTTTCCAGTCCAGTCCCGCGTACCGGAGCTGGCGGTAGAAGTCGCAGACGAGCCGGTTCGGATCGCCCTGGCCGTAGCTCTCGGCCAGGTTGTACAGCTGGTCGATGTCGGCGATGAGGTCGCCGGCGGGCGACACGGTCCGGTTGACGTCCCACTGGCCGTCGTCGGACCCCGGCCGGTGCACGTCGCGGTCCAGGGCGAACGTGTCGCTGCCGTTGGTGACCTGGTACTCCTTGATCTGGTTGAAGGACCAGTTCAGCGGCAGCGGGAAGCCGAGGTTGCCGGAGAACCCCCAGGACATGCCGGACACGAAGGAGTACGCGGCGTAGGTCTCCTGCGTCACCTGCGCGCACACGTTGCGCGAGCCGTACACGCCGTGGAGGTAGCGCTTGCCCTTGGATGCCAGGCCCGAGGTCACGCCCTGGAAGTAGTCCAGGATCTGGGGCATGTCCTCGACCGTGGCGTCGTAGTCGACGGCGAAGTAGATGACGGTGCCCCGGTTGAAGCCGAAGTGCACGGCCTGGTCGTGGGCCAGCCGGCCGTGGGCGTAGCCGTTGCCCCACTTGTACTCGGCCAGGCTGCGGCCGTTGTCCTGGAAGATCGGGAAGACCTTGAGCCCGCTGCCGAAGATGTCCTCCAGCTCACCCTCTTCGAGCATCTTCGAACCGCCGCCGCCGGACGCCTCGTTGAGGTACCTGCCGACGTAGCGGTAGCCGTCGGCGTACATGCGCGCGCCGCGTGACGGGGTGATCGTGTAGGCGGTGTCGGAGGCGTCGGCCGGGCGGTCGGGGTCGCCCATGGAGACGAGGAGCTGGGCCCAGGTCTGGTAGTCGCCCCGGCCGGAGACCGGGGACGGGAAGGCGGAGAACTCCTGGAAGCCCCGCACCCAGCCCTCGACGTCCGAGTCCCAGCCGTCGGTGAAGTGGGTCCGCTGGTCGTCCTCGGGCGCGCTCGGCACGGGTTCGTTGAACACGCAGGCGGCGGAGAACAGTTGCATGAAGATGCCCGACGAACCCGGTCCGACGGTGTGGGACCTGAGGCCGGCCTTGGTGCCGTCGCCGAAGTTGCCGGTCGCCTGGTCCTCCGGGATGCCCAGTTCGAGCTGGATGGCCTTCATCAGCGCCTGCTGGACGTCACGGGAGTAGTGCCCGTCGGCGGGTCCGACGGAGAAGTTGCTGCGGGACCAGTAACGCCCGTTGAGCCACTGCTGGATGGACCTCACCTTGTCGGTGCCGCCGGCGAGCACGACGTACGCGTCCATGTTGAGGATCGCCTTGAAGACCTTGGCCTGGACGACTCCGCCGTCCTGGGCGAGGCCCATGTTGCCCTTCAACTGGTCGACGGAGGAGGCCGCCACGGGGTCGTAGGACTCGACGCCTGTGTCGCCTCCCCAGTAGCCCTTGCAGAACAGGCCGTGCCTCAGGATCGTGACGATGTTCTTGTTCTTGTTCCAGCCGATGCCGATGGTGCCGAGGGCGGCGAGCTTGGAGAGCGTGCCGGCGCCGAAGTTGGCGACGACGGGGCTGATCCCCAGCTCGCGCTGGAGGCCCATGGTGAGGCTGTACATGGTGGCCCAGCCGGTGCGGCCGTCCTCGGGGCACCGCACGTAGCCGGACACGGTGCCGTAGGTGGCGTTCACCCATTTCTGGGCAGCAAGAACCTTCTCGTCGGCCATGGAGCGGCTCTCCTTCAGCAGGCGGAGTTCACGAGGAAACGCGTACGGGAGCGGACGGGCGCGACAGTGCGGCCCCGTCCGGGGAGAGTGCTGGGTGCGAGTGCTGCGTGCGAGTGCTGCGTGCGAGTGCCGGACCGTCCGGCGTCAGGGGTGCCGCGACGGGCGGAGGACCGGGGGCGGGGCCGATCCCGCGGAGACGGGCGGCACGGTGCCCGGCACGACGACGCTTCCCCCCAAGGCGACGACCCCCCGTCGTTGATGAGCCTGTGCGGCGGGCCCACCGGGCCGCCTTACCGGTGGGTCACTATAGGCATGGACCAATCTTGTCGATCAAGGACGTTTTCCGAACCGAGCCAGAAGTGGCCGGAAAGCGGCGACCCTCCGCGTGCGGTCCCCGGTCGGCCGATTTCCCTGGAGAGCTGGGGAATTGACGCCCGATGCCGTCGGGGGGCGGTGGGCGCGAGGCGTATGGATCAAGCCGTTTCGGCCGTCCGCCTAGTCGGCGACGAGGTCCTCGGGCCGTGAACGGGCCAGTGCCGTCAGGGTCGTCAGGGCCCGGTCGAGGGTGTCGGGGTGCGGGGTCGCCAGGCCCAGGCGCACGGCGTTGGGGGCCTGGTGCGGGGATGCCGTGAACGCCGCCGAGGGGACGACCGCGATGCCCTGGCGGGCGGCGGCGGCCACGAAGGTGTCCGCGCGCCAGGGCGGCGGGAGTTCCCACCAGCAGTGGTAGGAGCGGGGGTCGGTGCGGACGGTGAAGTCCGCGAGGTGACGGGCGGCCAGCCGCTGGCGGTGGGCCGCGTCGCGCTGCTTGGCCTCCGTCAGGGCCCGCAGGGTGCCGGCGCGCTGCCAGCGGTCCATGGCCTCCAGTGCGTAGCCCGCCGGGGTCCAGCCGCCCGAGCGCAGGGCCGCGGTGACGTCGCCGGCCAGGGCGGCGGGGGTGACCGCGAAGCCCACGGTCAGGCCGGGTGCCACCCGCTTGGAGAGGCTGTCGATCAGGACGGTGCGCTCGGGGACGTAGGCGGCGAGCGGCGGGAGGTCGTCGTGCAGGAAGGACCAGACGGCGTCCTCGACGACGGGCAGGCCGAGGCGCAGCAGGACGCCGGCCAGTTCCTCGACGCGGTGCGCGGGCATGGAGAGCGCCAGCGGGTTGTGCAGGCGGGGCTGGACGTAGACGGCGTCGAGGGGGGTCTCGGCGTGCGCCCGTGCCAGGGCCTCGGGGACGAGTCCTGCGCCGTCCAGGGCGAGCGGGACGAGGGTGATGCCGAGCCGGGCGGCGACCGCCTTGACCACGGGGTACGTCAGCTCCTCGACACCGAGCCGGCCGCCGCGCGGGACCAGGGCGGCGAGGGCGGCGGAGACGGCCTGCCGTCCGTTGCCCGCGAAGAGGACGCGCTCGGGGTCGGGGCGCCAGTCGCCCCGGGTCAGCAGGCCGGCAGCCGAGTCGCGGGCCGCGGCGGTGCCGGTCGCGCCGACCGGGCGCAGGGCGCCGGCGAGGGTGTCGGGGCGCAGCAGGCCGGCGAGGCCGTCGGCGAGGAGCGCGCTCTGCCCGGGGACGACCGGGTAGTTGAGCTCCAGGTCGATCCGGCCGGCGGCGGGTTCGGTGAGGGCGGGGGCGACGGCCGGGGCGGTGGCGCGGACGAAGGTGCCGCGGCCCACCTCGCCGACGGTCAGGCCGCGGCGGCCGAGTTCCCGGTAGACGCGCGCGGCCGTGGAGTCGGCGATGCCGTGCCGGCGGGCGAAGTCGCGCTGCGGGGGCAGGCGGTCGCCGGGGCGGAGGGTGCCGGCGGTGATGGAGGCGGCCACCTCGTCGGCGACGTTCCGGTAGTCCTTCGCGGCGTTCATCCCGGCATCACAGCACAGGATTGCACCGAGTGCAATATTCCTTTACGTGCCCTATTGCACCGAGCCACAGGGCTTCCTACGCTGCTGCCCATGGTCGACATCAACGGCCTGCTCGGGGTCGCCGCGGTGGCCCTGGGCATGGTGCTCACGCCCGGACCGAACATGGTCTACCTCGTCTCCCGCAGCGTCACCCAGGGCAGACGCGCCGGAATGATCTCCCTCGGCGGGGTGGCGCTGGGCTTCCTCGTCTATCTGCTCGCCGCGGGCCTCGGCCTGTCGGTGGTCTTCCTCGCGGTGCCGGAGCTGTACGTCGCGGTGAAGCTGGCCGGCGCCGCCTACCTGGCGTACCTCGCCTGGAACGCGCTGCGGCCGGGCGGCGTCTCCGTCTTCGCGCCGCGGCGGGTGCCGTACGACTCGCCGCGCCGGCTGTTCACGATGGGGCTGACGACCAATCTGCTCAACCCCAAGATCGCCCTCATGTACCTGTCGCTCATCCCGCAGTTCGTCGACCTCGACCGGGGGCACGTCCTGCTCCAGGGGCTGGTCCTCGGCTCGGTGCAAATTGCCGTGAGCATCGGCGTCAACCTCGGGATCGTGCTCGCGGCCGGCACGATCTCCGCCTTCCTCTCCCGCCGTCCGTCCTGGCTCAGGGCGCAGCGGTGGCTGATGGGCACGGTGCTCGGCGGCCTCGCGGTCTCGCTCGCCGTCGACGACGGGGTGACGTGACGGCACCGGTGGTCGACGCCCGTACCGGCGCGCAGTTGGAGGACAACCTGGGGAGCTCTGGAGGTCGACTTCACCGCCTCCCGACTGGCCCGCCTCGGCGAGGGGCGCAATCGAGCTCGGCTCCCCGCACAACCTCGTCGCCGGTGACCACATCCGCAGGTTGGTCAACGCCGTCTGGAACGTGTCCACTTCGCGCTGAATGCAGGGCGACACGTCGGTCGGCGTGCCAACGGTCCCGTTCAGGTGGCGGTCCCGATCCGGTGCAGATCTGCGCACCGTCCCCGCCGTAACGCGCCAGTACCCGCTCGTCCGACAGCACGAACACAAAGCGGATACCGCTGAACGACGGAACCCGCAGCACCGGGCGATACAATCCGGGGCGGCTAGGCCGTTTCTGATGGCTCTTGGACGGTGTTGCGGAGCCAGATGACGATCGCGGTGACGGTGAGGGTGCCGTTGAAGATGTAGTCCCGCTTGTCGTAGCGGGTGGCCACCGCGCGGAACTGCTTCCACTTGTTCACGCATCGCTCGACCGCGTTGCGGTGGCGGTACTGGGCCTTGTCGAAGGCCGGGGGCCGGCCGCCGGAGCGTCCGCGGTGGGCCCGTTGGTCGTCGGGCTGCGCGATGGTGGCCTTGATGCCGCGCCGTCGCAGGTAGGCACGGTTGTCCCGGCTGGAGTACGCCTTGTCGCCGCGCACCCGGTCCGGTCGGCTGCGCGGGCGGCCCGCCCCGTGGCGCCGGATGCGTAAGCCGTCCAGCACCGGGGCGAACATCGGGCTGTCACCCCGCTGACCGGGCGAGGTCAGCCAGTGCAGCGGGCGCGCCCGGTCGTCGGAGAGCAGATGGACCTTGCTGGTCAGCCCGCCCCGCGAGCGCCCCAACGCCTCACGCCCATCTGCCTCCTCACGCACCCCGCCCCCTTTTGCGGGTGGTCGGCCGGAGGCCTGCGGGGCGCCCCGGCCGCGTGCTGATGCGCCCGGCAGGAGGTCGAGTCGATGTTCACGGCCCACTCCTGCCGGTCCGCCTGGCGGGCGAGCGTCCCGTCCGGGTCGCCGGCATCCGCCTCGATCTGCAGTTCCTCCAGGACGGCCTTCCAGGTGCCGTCCGCCGACCAGCGACGATGACGCTCGTAGACGGTCTGCCAGGGACCGTACCGTTCCGGCAGATCAGGCCAGGGCACCCCGGTCCGCGCCCGGAACAGCACCCCGTTGATCACCCTGCGGTGATCCGCCCACTGCCCACCCGGCTTCCCGTTACCAGGCAGCAGGGGCTCGATCTTCCGCCACTGCACGTCCGTGAGCTCATGTCGCCGCACCATACGGACGTCCTGCCCGGCCAACCACGAGATCCACCCAGCCCACCAAGAGCCATCAGAAACGGCCTAAGCGGTCACGCCCGTCACTATGCCCAGCAGCGTGAGTGTCAGGAAGGCCGTGCCCCAGGCCAGCGAGTGGCGGATGCACCGGTACTTGGCCCAGGCGATCTGTGACAGGGTCGCCAACTGGTTCAGGTCCCGGGAGACGGGGTCTGTCCGGCCGACCTCTTGCTCCAGATGTGCCACCGATGTCGCCAGCCTCACATCACCGAAGTAGTGCGTTCGGGAGTGGTGGGGGCGCCCGAGCCTCGGGAGCACGGCCAGGCCCAGCAGCGCGAGCGCCGGTGCGCAGGCGGCGCAGCCCACCCAGAGAAGGAGCTGCGGCACCACCGGGTAGTGCCGTGGGGCGATGATGCCGCTGCCGATCGCGCCGAGCAGGGCGGTCAGGGCCGCACCCAGGGATGCCAGCATGAGGCCCGCCTTGTTGTCCGCCCTCACGAGTTCCTCGCGGACCTCGGACAGCAGGGCCCTGGCAAGATCCGCGCCGCGACCGGTTGCCGTGCTGTTGTCCGTTTCCGGGTCGGCGTCGCCTCCGGGCGTAGTCATGTTTCCCCTCCTTGCCGTGGGTGTCAGGCGGCCGCCCCGACGTGCGGGGCGGCCGTGGTGCTGTGTTCCTGGTGCGGGCGGCTGCGTCAGACCGTCGACGAGCGACGGATCTCGTCCTCCAGCGCGTTCACCGCCTGCCGGACCCTGATGTTCATTGCGGCCGTGTGTTCCCTGAACGCCGCCTCCGACTCGGCACGATGGCGCCGCACTTCCTGTTCGACGGTGTCCTGGGCGATCTCGAGGCTCGCCATGGCCCTGCGCTCGGCGATCCGGACCTCCTCGCTGTGGATTTTGACCGCGCTGTTGCTCTCGCTGGTGAGCATCCGGTCGTACGCGGTCTCGCCGCTGAGGTACTTCACCAGAACAGGGAGCACGTCGAGGAGTACGAACAGCAGACGGACCAGCCAAATACCCACGAACAACACCGGGTTCCCGCTCGCGAGCTCGTCGAGCGCCCGCATCCGTTCCAGGACACCGACCTCCTGCTGCTGGGCACGCTCCTGGTCCAGACGCTGCTCAATGCCGTCGGCCCGGGCCTTGAGAAAGGCGCCACGTGACGAGGCCAGGTCGGCCTCGATCTTCGAGATACGGCCGTTCATACCGGCGAGTCGCTTCTCGTTCTCATCGGTACGGTGCGTGGTCCGGTAGTCCTGTGCCTTGTCACGCAGCCGCAGACATTCGGACGTCCGCTGGTACAGGCCGGTGGCAGCGATGCGGACCAGCCGGCGGCACTCGTCCCGCACCTCGGAGTCGATGGCCTCCAGCCTGGTGGTGTCCTGGTCGACCCGCTTCTGCAGGACGCCGGCGTCCGAACGCAGGGCGGCCAATTCTTCGGCCCGTTCGCCGGGTGTCGCGCGGAAGGACAGGACGTACGTCCTGTCGCACCCCTCTGGGACCGTGGTCCGCGTCGCGGACGGCACGGGGTTGCAGCGGACCAGATTCGTCCGCAACTGATCGAGGTCGCCGGTGCGTTCATCCGCGACACGCTCCTCGATGGCCGTCTCGAAGATGCGCAGGACCAGCGGCTCGGCGATTACCGCGCCGAGCAGCAGGGCGATCAGCAGGCGCGTGAGAAGGGGTCCGACCCGTCGGCGCGCGTTCGGCTGAGGTGTGACCAGCCAGCGGTCGAGGTTGAGCACGAACAGCATCCAGATGACCGTCGGGACCAGAGCCACGAAGGAGATCCGGCCCAGCGCCTCGGTTGCGAAGTTCCACATGGAGAACGCCGCGATGACGGAGGTTCCGAGCACCACCCCGCCAAGGGCCGTGTACTTGCTCCGCTCGTACCTGATCCTGGCCAGCAGTTCCTCGTCGACACCCGTCAGGGCACGCAGGCGACGCGCCACGTCGGGGTGGAAGGGACGACGAGACGTACGAATGGCGGTCGCGCCATCGTCGGCGCGGAAAGAGGGATCGTCGGAGGTGTGGGCAGAGAGAGCGCCGGCAGTGCTTCGGCCACCCGAAATGCGCGTGGGGCCCCCGTCGTCCGTGCCCGGGTCGTCCGCCGTACCGGATGCCCTCACAGGGGTCGTCAGGAAGTCAGTCAACAAGATCGTCCTCGTCCTCGACGAATCCGCTTCGCACATCACCTGAGCCGTCCCGGCCCGCTGCCCCACGACCGGGGCGCGGCTGTCCGGACTCCACCATGCGGACGGATTCCGCGGCGGCTCCGATGCCGGGCGCGGCCTGGTCGCCCCGCTCCCGCAGGATCTGTTCGAGGACCTGCTGGTAGTCGACGAATTCGCTGCCGGCCATCTGCCGCAGCAGCGTCAGCACCGTGTCGCGGCGCATCTGCACCTCAGCCGCCTCCAGCGCCTGCGCGTGGGTCCGCTCCGTGGTCTCGGCCTTGTGACGGTGGCCCGACTCCTCCGCGGTGATCCGGTGGACACGAGCCGCCACCTCGGTGACGTCGATCTCCTTACGGGCGATGCCGAAGGCGTCCACATGGTCGGATCCCTGGGAGAGCAGTTCCGCGATCCGGAGCGCGTCCTGGGTCTCGAAGTCGCGCTGTCCCCGCTGGAGTTCCTGGGAACGCCGCTCGTCCCGCAGCTTCTGCTCCCAGTCCCTCAGGTCCTCCGAAGCGTGCACCTCCGCGCTGACGAACTCGACGCTCATGCCCGCGACGCGCGGTGGCACTATCGCGCTGTAGGCCGTCATGCGGTGGCCGGTCTCGGTACGTACGGCGTTGACCTCCTCCACACGGTGCCCCGCGCTCACCCTCGGCAGGTCGCTGTCGCCCATCAGATAGGCCCGCAGGGGAACGGCGACGTCGATGATGCCCTGCCGGGCGATGACGGTCGGGTCGGTCACCTGGCAGGTGAAGGACGCCCGCATCATGAAGTTGTCCGCCTCGCTCACCGACGGCAGGAGGCGTTCCACATCGACGAGGCGGGCCCTGGTGTCGACCAGGCTGACCGAGGAGGCGTCGAGCACGTCCGGGTGGGACGGGTCGAACACCATGCCCTCGGGGAACGTGCGGTAGTTCCCGCCGACCCTGAAGACATAAACCGCACCGGGCGGCAGCGGCGGCACGTCCTCGCGGTGACGGCGCCGGGACCACCAGGTGCTCTGCACCGTGGCCAGGATGTGCTCGGCGATGACCGGGTAGTTCACTTGCTTCGGCCTCCTTGAACTGAAGGGAAGGGAGCGGTGGATATGAGGGACGCGGTGAAACGCCGGGAGTCCGCCGGCGCTCGGCCGCGCAGCGATCCGAGGAGCACCTGTGCCAGCTGGCTCGTACCGGGAATCGCGTAGTCGGGGTGTTTCAGGGCGAGGGACAGGTGGCGGCGCAGCGCTGCCCACTGCCGGGGACTCATGGCCTCGCGCATGGCCTCGCCGAGTTCGCGTACGGCACTGGTCACGGACGGGTCGTCCCGCAACTGCGCCAGCGACCGGCAGAGCGCGCTCACCGCACGGCTGCGGTTACTGCTGTGCAGCGCGTCGGCCCACAGCGATCCGAGATGCCGGACGCTCTCCGGTACGGTGCGCAGCAGCGCCGCGGCGACAGGTTCGGCGGCCTCCAGCCGGGTGGTCTCGAGGAGTTGGACGGCGATCCTCAGAGCGATCGACCGTTCCCGTGACCCGGGCGCGGCCCTTACGATCACGGTCCGTGCATAGCGAAGGATCAACAGGGCACGTTCCGGTTCCTGTTCAGCGGTCTGCAGCAGCAGGGCCAGCGAGCGACGGGCCGAGAAAGCGACTCGCTCACCGCGGTTGGCCAGGAACCAGAGCCGTTTGAGCGACTCCATGCGGTAGAGCGAGCCCAGACGACCCGTCAGCGCCATGGCCGCCGTCACCGCGCGCCCGGCACCGCGATTGTCCACCCAGCTCAGGACGATGTTCAGGGCCCGCGGGGCGAGATGCTCGACATCGCACATGAACTGAAGAGTCAGCGCGGCGGTGACCCGCTGGCTGGTGATGCCCTCGGACCACACCGTCAACAGATTCTCGTCGACCTCGACCAGCGCGTACCGGGCCAGGAGCGCGACGCCCCGGGCCACCTCCGTGCGGGTGTCCAGGTCACCCCGCAAGGCCAGCTCCCCCAGCCACTGGCGCAGCGGATACCAGAGCTCGTAGCCGTACAGGTCGTGCAGTTCCGCGATGACGAGTTCACGGACGCGCGGCGAGGTGAAGACCAGGCACCGCTCGCTGCGGTCGGCGTCCCGGCCCGGACCAAGCCGGTACTCGGTCGTCACGAGCCCTACCGCCCGCTCCCGCCACCGGGCCCTGGACTGATCGGTGACCGCACCGCTCAACGAGGCCCCGGTCGGGCCCGCCGACTCCACGACCGGCGTCTCGCCGCTCTGCTCCCAGTTGCGCACGTGAGAGGCGAGAGCGGCGCACTCCTTCTCGAACGTCCGCTCGGGGATGCCCGCCAAGAAGGCCAGGGCCGCCAGCGGAAGCAGGTCGTCGGCGTCCGGCCGACCACGGAACCACTCCTGGACCTGCTCGCGGTGCCGGTCCCGCATGGTGTCCAGCGCCGCCTCCACGCCCTCTCGGGACAGCGCCACGGCCGCCGCGACGACGTCCGCCGGCCGCCGCTGCTCAGCGACCCGTTCCCGCAGCTCCTTCTCGGCTTCCGGCTCGAGGTCGACGTGCGGCAGCTGATCCTTGCAGTGCTGCAACAGCTCCTCGGGATCCGGAGCCCGCCACGGCACACAGTGGTCGCGCAGTGCCAGCCGACGACGGACCGTGTCGCCCGCCGTGATCACCAGGTAGGACCCTTTGCGGCCGAGTTCCTCGCTCAACCGTCCGATCTCGTACGCCTGCACGGACTCGGGATGCAGTTCGCCGACGTAGTCGAGGATGACGTAGCCCTGCCCGGACCTGAGGTCCCGCGAGGCGGCGAGCTCGGCGAGGGCATTGGCGGGCGACAGGCTGCGCAGCTTCGCCTCCTCACCCAGGATGCTCCTGAGCAGGGCGAGGGCGCCCGCGCCCCTGCCGCAGTTGTCCCGTCCGGTCAGCACTACGAGGGCGTCCTCGCGCAGCCGACCAAGTGCCTCGTCGAAGCAGGGCTGCGGCGGAACGTAGAACTGCAGGGCCTGGTCCGCGTCCTCGACATCGATGGTGCCGGGGGCAAGTCCGGGGGAAGAGGCGGCGAAACCGAATGCCGCTCCCGAGGCGTCGACGACACCGTAGAAGTTGTTGTTGACGAGTTGGTGGACACGGCCCAGGTCGTCGTAGCCCTGGTTGTCAGCCTCCCGCTCGTCCGACTCCTCGCGCCGTTCCGCGGCTGAGTTTTTTCCGGGCTCCGGACCGGGGGTTTCCTCCTCCGCCCCTGGTGTGCTGCCGTCCACGCCGTCGGGCGCGGACGGCACGGCGTACTCGTCGAAAGCCTGGGCGAGGGGTACGGCCGCCCCGTCGTCCAGGTCCGAAGCGTCATCCACTGGTGCCCCCGAAGCCGAAGACGGCGCCCCTGGCATCAACGGAACCGTTCACATTGGTGACATTGATCTTGTCGGCCTGGTACTCGTTGCTGATCCCCGTCCCACCGACAACTCCTCCCTCGACGTCCGGTCGCTCGTACGAGGCGGCGGCCGGTACGCCGAGTGCGGGAACGCGCAACCAGGCCGACGCCTCGTACTCCTTCACCCGGACGGTGACGCGGGTGAAGTCATCCGTGGTCAGAGTCGTATGACCGCCCGCCACCGTGGACCGGAAGACGTCGTCGGACAGCAACAGCACGAGATCGACGTCAGGATGCGCGGCCAGGGCGTCGTAGAGCTGATGTGCGCTCAGCAGACGTGCCGTGGCCACCACGGCCGAACCGGCGAATCCATTTTCGGCCAGCTCCACGAGCCCCTGGTGGATGACTGCCCGCAGTCGCATCCGGGCCCCGGGCACTCGCTGAGCGTTGTACTCACGCAGCTCGGCGACGAGATGGCGGACGTAGTCGTCGACCAGACGCGGCTCGGCTCCGTCCAGGGGACGCACCGCGAGCTGTTCGTCGCCCTTGCGCTGGATCTGCCACTGCGCACGGTCCAGGCCGGCGCCCCTGGCGGCTCGATCGAGGAGTCGCGGCAGGTCGTGCTGGATTTCGGACTGCCCACGGTCGTTCTTGCTTCCGTAGGCCTGTGCGTCCACGGCTATGCAGGCGCAATGACGGAACCCGGACCACTCAAGCACCGGATCATTCCTCTCTGGACAGGGTGTGGGCGGAGATGGGCCCACGAAGTGCTGCCCGAGAGGCTAGGAGAGAGCACGAGAAGTGATCCCGTAGGACTACGGGTTGTCGGCAACAACTTTGGCGAATTCAAGCAGTTTCGGAACGTCACAGATGGTTATGTTCCGATAGCTGCGCTCCACCAGCCCCATGGCGGTCAAAGCCGCCAGACTCTTTTCGGCTGTGTTGAGACCGAGACCGGCCAGGGACGCGAGTTCCTTCTGGGTGAGCGTCACACCGAGGTCGCACCGCGTGCCATCGCCGTCCGGCGCCGGCTGGGCATAGGCCTGGCTCAACTCGGCCAGGACCCGAGCCAAGCGCGTCAGCGAGTCATAGGCCTGGAAGTCGATCCGGCGCCGGTTGGCCCAGCGCAGCCGGGCGCTCAGCATGTGGAGGATGGCCCGCGTGGCGTCCGGGTGCCGGGAGAGGAAGGTCTCCAGCGCTCGCACCTGGATGATCCGGGCGGTCACATCACTGCACGCGATGACGGTGCCGGACCGGGGACGCTCCTCGAAGGCCGCCATCTCGCCGACCAGGTCGCCGGCTATCCGGACGGAGAGCAGCATGTCGTATCCGCTCTCCGCGCTGCCGACGACCTTCACCACACCACTTGTGATCAACAGGACGTGTCTGCTCTCGTCGCCCTGCTGCAGCAGCGCTCGATGCGACGGATAGGTGATAGGGGTGCCTTGAGTGAGGAGTTCTTCGCGTGTCGCATTCCGCAACCGGCCGAGAAAAGTGGACGGCGGCCATGTGCGATTCACCAGCACCCCCGACGACGTCACCGCACGGCGCAGCACGCCGTTCAAACGCCCACCCATGGTGCCGTCGAGCCGTGTTCCCGCGAACAGGCAGGGAAGCATGTGGCCTGTTCTCTCGCTTCGCAGCCGGAATTGACCGAATGGGTGTTCTTTACAAGAACACCCGCCGGGTCAGGTGTTCCAGGTCTCGTCGTACGGGTCGCGCGGCTCCGGTACCGGGCGGGCCGAGGTGACCCGGAGGTACGGGATCGGGCCGCCGTTGACCGGGTCGCTGGTGCGCTTCGGGGTGTAGGTGCCCGTCACCTCCAACCAGGCGTCCGGCCGCAGCACCGGCGGGATCTTCCCGGTCAGCCCGACCTTCACCGGCTGGGCGTCCGCCGCACAGCAGTTGAGGGCCATGCGCACCAAGTACGGTGCGCCCGCGCCGTCCAGGGCGACGAAGCCGGTGATCCGCACGCTGCGGCCCTCCAGGGAGCGTCCGTGGTCGTAGGCCGCGCGGCCCGCGTAGTCGACCAGGTTGAGCGGCACGGGGTCGCCCGCGGGCAACTTCAGGTAGCCGTACGGCTGTTGGAGCGCCGTACCGGTGCGGATCGCGCTGTACGAGCCGAGCGCGGGCGGCGCGACCAGGATCAGCGCGAGGATCGGCAGGACGAGCAACCAGGCGATCCGGGGTTCGCGGTGCACCCCGCCGCCGGTCCCTCCCCCGCTTCCGCCCTGGCCTTCGCCCTCGCCCTCGCCCTCGCCGTGACTGTCAACATCACCGCCGCCACTGCCACTGCGGCCGCCGCGCCACTCGTACCACGCCGTCGCCAGCGCCGCCACGATCAGGAGCACGCCCGCCGCGAGCAGCAGCGGGCGCAGCCCGGCCTTGACGTAACGCAGGTACAGGTCGGTCAGGCCCGCGTGCAGCAGGGCCACGCCGATGAGGAATAGCACCGCCGACTGCGCCTGCCGGTTCACAGCAGCACCGCCCCGGTCAGGACCGCGCCCGCGATCGCGAGGGCGAAGGTGGCCGGGGCGAAGCGCAGGGCGAAGCCGCGGCCGAAGGTACCCGTCTGCATCGCGAACAGCTTGAGGTCGATCATCGGGCCCACCACCAGGAACACCAGCTTGGCCGTCGGCGAGAACTGGGTCAGCGAGGCCGCCACGAAGGCGTCCGCCTCCGAGCAGATGGACAGGACGACGGCGAGGACCGCGAGGGCGAGCACGGAGAACACCGGATTGTCGGCCGCCGTCCGCAGCCAGCTCGCCGGGGCGACCGACTTCAGCGTCGCCGCGGCCGTCGCGCCGAGCACCAGGAAGCCACCCGCGTGCATCAGGTCGTGCCGCACCGACCCCCAGAACGCCTGCCCCTTGCTCTCCCCCTCATGGCTGTGGGCGGGCGGGCGCAGCCAGTCGGTACGGCCGACGCGCTGCCAGAGCCAGCCCATCACGCACGCCACCAGCAGGCTGGCCGCGAACCGGGCCACGACCATCTCCGGGTCGCGCGGGAAGGCCACGGCCGTCGCGGTCAGCACGACCGGGTTGATCGCGGGGGCGGACAGCAGGAAGGCCAGCGCCGCGGCCGGGGTGACGCCCCGTCGGACGAGCGCCCCGGCGACCGGCACCGACGCGCACTCGCAGCCCGGCAGGACCGCGCCCGCGAGGCCCGCGACCGGCACCGCGAGCGCGGGACGGCCGGGCAGGGCGCGGGCGAAGAACGACGGCGGGACGAACACGGCGATCGCCGCCGACAGCAGCACACCGAGCACGAGGAACGGCAGCGCCTGGACGACCACCGCGACGAACACCGTCATCCAGCTCTGCATCACGGGCGTGGACAGCGCACCGCGGATCGGCCCCTGGAGCAGCACCACGACGAGCAGCAGCAGCGTCAGCAGGAGCGGCGAACTGAGGCGCCTGCCCTCCCGCTCGCCGCCCGGCGCGGGCGCCGGTGCGCGGGGCGGGGCTTCTTCGGTGACGGCCACGGGTGGAACACCTCCGGCGTGCGTTGTTGCCTCTTTTCGGGATACGGCGGGCCGGTCGACCGCGTTCAACCCGTGCTGGAACCACCCGCCTCGTTGGGGCAGTCTTTGCCCTCGTGGGCAGTGTTCCTGGTCAAGGCGGATACGGCGGTACGGCGGCGCACATGGTGGTGTGCGGGGACGACGGTCTCGCGCACCGGCTCGCGGCCGAGTTGCGCGGTGTGTACGGCGAGCAGGTCACCCTCGTCGTGCCTGCCGCCGCGCGCACGGCGGGCACCCCGGTCGTGGGGCGGGCGCGGGCCGCGTCGGCGGCGCTGCTGGGCCGGGTGAACGCGGCCGTCGGCCGGGCCACCGGCAACGGCACGGGCGGCACGGGCGGCACGGGCGGCTCCTCCGCCGAACCCGGGCCGGGCGAACCGCTGGTGGAGGCGGGTGAGCCGACCGAGGCGGTGCTCGCCGAGGCGGGTGTGGACCGCGCCAGGGCGCTGGCGCTGGTGTACGACGACGACGAGACCAACATCCGCGCCGCGCTCACCGCACGGCGGCTCAACCCCCGGCTGCGGCTCGTCCTGCGGCTCTACAACCGGCGGCTCGGCCAGCACATCGAGGAACTCCTCGACCAGGCCGCCGCGTTGGCGACCGGAGGCGGGGAGGGGGCGGCCGGCGTGGACGCCTCCACGACCGTGCTGTCCGACGCCGACACCGCCGCGCCGGCGCTGGCCGCGACCGCGCTGGCCGGGACCAGCAAGGTCGTCCAGACGGACGGGCTGCTGCTGCGCGCGGTTGAGCGGACGCCGCCCGCGCCGGGGCAGGTCGCCGATCCGGGGCTGTGCACGCTCGCGCTGCTCTCGGCGACCAGCAGCGACCCGGCGGGCGCGGACGGGGCCGAGGGCAGCGGTGAGCAGGGGCCGCGGCTGCTGCCGGACGACGCGGAGGTGGCGGCGGCGACCGGGCGCGGCTCGGTGGTGCTGGAGCAGGTGTCGTACGCCACCGGGGCGACGGTGTCCGCCCGGCGGTCCGGGGTCGGGGTCGTGCCGCCGTTCGCCTCGCTGTTCTCGCGGCGGCTGCGGTGGTCGCTGGCCGGGATCGTGGGGTGTGTGATCGCGCTGGCGGTGGCGCTGTGGCTGGTGACGGGCATCCATCCGCTGGGGGCGTTCTATCTGACGTTGCTCGACCTGTTCGCGATCGACGATCCCGCGCTCGGGCTGTCGCTGGGCCGGCAGATCCTCCAACTGCTGTCCGGGCTCGTCGGGTTGCTGCTGCTGCCGGTGCTCCTCGCCGCGGTGCTTGAGGCGCTGGGTACGTTCCGCACGGCGTCCACGCTGCGCAAGCCGCCCCGGGGGCTGGGCGGGCACGTGGTGCTGCTCGGGCTGGGGAAGATCGGCACCCGGGTGCTGACCCGGCTGCGGGAGCTGAACATCCCCGTGGTGTGCGTCGAGTCGGACCCGGACGCGCGCGGGATGGCGACGGCGCGGCGGCTGCGGGTGCCGGTGGTGCTCGGGGACGTCACGCAGGAGGGGGTGCTGGAGTCGGCCAAGATCCACCGGGCGCACGCGCTGCTCGCGGTGACCAGCGCGGACACCACGAACCTGGAGGCCGTGCTGTACGCCCGGTCCGTGCGCCCCGACCTGCGGGTGGTGCTGCGGCTGTACGACGACGACTTCGCGACCGCCGTGTACCGCACCCTGCGGGCCGCGCATCCGCGGGCGCTGACCCGGAGCCGGAGCGTGACGCACCTGGCCGCACCGGCGTTCGCCGGGGCGATGTTCGGGCGGCAGATCCTGGGGGCGATCCCCGTCGAGCGGCGGGTGCTGCTGGTGGCCGCGGTGGACGTGGCCGGGCATCCGCAGCTGGAGGGGCGCAGCGTGGACGACGCGTTCCGGGCGGGGGCGTGGCGGGTGCTGGCCCTGGAGGGCCGCCAGGAGCTGTCCCCCGACTACGTCCTGCGGCCGGGCGACCGGGTCGTCCTGGCCGCGACCCGCCGCGGCCTCGCCGACCTCCTGCGCCGCCCCGCACCCCCGCTCACCCGCCCCCCGAACCGCCCTCGGGGCGGGTGAGCGTCGGAACCGAGTCCACGACACCCCTGGGGCGCCGGGGACACCGCGGACCGGTCCGACGGCAGACGCCGGCTACTTCGTCAGGTGGCGGGCCGCGAAGTCGAGTTCCAGGGTGACCTGTTTGATGCGTTCCTCGACCACCAGGGAGCCGTGGCCCGCGTCGTAGCGGTAGACCTCGTGCTCCGCGCCCCTCGCTTCCAGGCGCTTGACGTAGTTGTCGATCTGGCGGATCGGGCAGCGCGGGTCGTTGACCCCGGCCGAGATGTAGACGGGTGCCTTGACCTGGTCGACGTACGTCAGCGGGGAC
This sequence comes from Streptomyces sp. NPDC026672, assembly GCF_040638185.1. Lineage (NCBI taxonomy): Bacteria > Bacillati > Actinomycetota > Actinomycetes > Kitasatosporales > Streptomycetaceae > Streptomyces > Streptomyces sp. NPDC026672. The sequence continues at coordinate 93,458 of NZ_JBEZXS010000027.1, read as the reverse complement.
GACGCCTCGAACCGCTCGGGCACCTCCTCCGGCGTGCCGCCGAGCAGTGTGCGGTCCATCGCCTTCAGCGCCTCCATCTCGTCGTGGTACGCGGTGACGTAGTCGGCGACCGGGACCACGGCGATACCCAGCGCCCACGCGTCCGGCTGCGTGCCCACGCCCAGCAGCGTGAGGTAGCCGCCCCACGACCCGCCGGTCAGGACCAGCCGCGCGGGGTCGGCGAGGCCGGAGGCCACCGCCCAGTCCCGCACCGCGGCCACGTCCTCCAGCTCGATCAGACCGACCCGGTGCTTGAGCGCGTCCGTCCACGCCCGCCCGTACCCCGTCGAACCGCGGTAGTTGACGCGCACCACCGCGTACCCCTGGTCGACCCAGGCCGCCGGGCCCGCCGCGAAGGCGTCGCTGTCGTGCCAGGTCGGGCCGCCGTGCAGGTCGAAGACCGTCGGCAGCGGTCCCGTCGCCCCGGCCGGCTTCTGGACCAGCGCGTGGATGCGGCCGCCCGGCCCCTCCACCCACACGTCCTCCACCGGCACCGACGGCGGGCAGCGCAGCCCCGGCGGGTCGAGGACGACGCCGCCCTTGGTGGAGCGGACCGCCGGCGGTCGCGCGGCCGACGACCACAGGTACTCCACGCTGCCGTCCGGCCGGGCCGTCGCCCCGGAGACCGAGCCCTTCGGGGTCGGGATGGGCGTCAGGGCGGCCGTGCCGAGGTCGTAGCGGAACAGCTCGCTGCGGGCCTCGAAGCCGTGCGCGATCAGCAGGGCGGAGCCGTCCGGATACCACTCCGCGCTCACGTCGCCCGGCAGGTCGAGGACCAGATCCGTCTCCTCGCCCGTCGCCACGTCCCACACCAGGGGCTCCCAGCGGCCCCGGCGCTGGTGCCCGATCAGCAGCCGGGTGTCGCCCTCGACCGGCGCGAAGCCCAGCACCTCGAGGCCCAGCTCCTCGGTGCCGCCCCTGCTGTCGTCCAGGTCGGCGACCGTCGAGCCGTCCGGGCGCAGGACGCGCAGCGCGGAGTGCATCGCGTCGCCGTGCTCGGTGTGCTCGATCGCGACGAGCGAGCCGTCGTGGGAGATGTCGCCGACGCCGGCGGACTCACGGTGGCGGTAGAGCTCGAAGGGGGCCTCGCCGGTGCGGGTCACGTAGATCGTCGTGCCGTCCTCGTCCGTGGAGCGGCCCACGATCGCCGTGCGGCCGTCCCGCGCGAGGGCCAGGCCCGCCGGGTAGGAGGCGTCGAGACCGGGCGCCGCGACCTCGTCCGGGCCGCCCTCGAAGGGCTGGCGGCGCCAGACGCCGAACTCGTCGCCGTCCTTGTCGTCGAACCACCAGATCCACGCGCCGTCCGGGGAGAGCACGCCGTCCGTCGTGCCGTTCGGCCGGGCCGTCGCCTGGCGCTGCTTCCCGGTGGCGCGGTCCCAGGCGTACAGCTCGTACGTCCCCGTCGCGTTCGACACGAACAGGGAACGGTCCGGCGCGTCCTCCGCCCAGTCCGGCAGCGACACCCGCGGCGCGCGGAAGCGCTTCTCCCAGTCCGGCATATTGCTCTCAGTCATGGCCCCAGTCATGGGCCCCATACTGCCTGCCCCGACCGCCTGTCCGCTGCCGCCCGCCCCAGCCTGTGGACAACTTTGCCCGCCGGCGCGCTCCCGGGGCGCCGCCCGCACCCTCCCGGGCCCGCGCACCCCGCGCACCCCGCCGGGCCGCGCACCCCGCGCCCGGGCGACGGGCGGCGGACCCGTACCGTGGAGGCGTGTACCGGTTTCTGCTGACTCCCCGCTGGTGGGGCATCAACGTCTTCGTGCTGCTCGCCATCCCGTTCTGCGTCTTCATGGGGTCGTGGCAGCTGAGCCGGTTCGAGGACCGGGTGCAGGACCACCGCAGCGCGACCGAGCAGGCCGCGGCCGGCGCCCATGAGGCGGCCAGGCCGCTCGCCGAGCTGCTGCCCGTCGACAAGGCCACCTCCGGCCGCCGGGCCACCGTGAGCGGCCGGTACGGCGAGCAGCTCCTCGTGCCCGGCCGGCAGCTCGACGACCGCGACGGCTTCTACGTGCTGACCCTGCTGCGCACCGACTCCGGCCGCGCGCTGCCCGTCGTGCGCGGCTGGCTGCCGGGCAGGGCGGACCAGGCGAAGGCACCGGCGGCGCCCGTGGGCGAGGTCACCGTCACCGGGTCGCTCCAGGCGTCCGAGACGCCCGGGGACAACGGCGTCAGCGCGCAGGGCGGGCTGCCGCGCGGGCAGACGGCGGCGATCAGCTCGGCGTCGCTGGTCAACCTCGTGCCGTACCGGCTGTACGACGCCTGGATCACCCTGGACCGGGCCGACTCGGGGATGACGGCCGTGCCCGCGACCGCGCCCGACAACACCGGACTGGACCTGAAGGCGTTCCAGAACCTCGGTTACACCGGTGAGTGGTTCGTCTTCGCGGGCTTCGTGGTCTTCATGTGGTTCCGGCTGCTGCGCCGCGAGGCGGAGTTCGTCCGGGACGCGGAACTGGGCCTGGTCCCCGAGGAGCAGCCCGCCGAGACGGAGGAACCCGAGGTCTCCAGCCCGTCCGGCGTCTGAACACCGGGCCGGGGCCGTCACCGGGTCTCCGGCCCGCCGGAAATCCGGGCCGCCGTCCGGACTGTCGGGCGTCCGGGCCGTCGGGCATCCGGCCCACCAGCCGAGCAAGCCACCAGTCAGGCGTCCGGCCCATCGGTCGAGCAAGCCACCAGTCGGACATCCGGCCCATCGGTCGAGCAGCCACCAGTCGGGCATCCGGCCCATCGGCCGGGCGAGCGAGCGACGGGCGTCCGAGCGGTCGGTCGGGCGAGCCGCCGGTCGAGCGTCCGAGCCACCGGTCGAACGAGCCGTCGACGGGCAACCAAGCCACCGGTCGGGACAAGCCGTCGACGGACATCCGAGCCGCCAGTCGAGCGAGCCACCGGTCGGACGAGCCGCCGACGGGCAACCAAGCCGCCGGTCGAGCGAGCCACCGGTCGGGACAAGGCGACCGACCGGCCGAGCCGCCGGCAGGCGCTACGCGCTCGTCAGGGGGCCCGTCCAGTACACCGTGCCCGCGCAGACGCCCGGCACCGTCGTGGCGGCCGTCGGGGCGCCCGCCGCGGGGGTGTGCGAGATCTGGACGCTTCCGTCGGCCAGGCCGTCGGCCGTGGCGAACTGGCTGGTGATGCCCTGGGAGGAGCCCGTCGACGTACCGCCGGACGCGCTCGGGTCGCCGCTGGGGCTCGGGTCGGTCGAGGGGTCGCCGCCGGGGTTCGTGCCGCCGTTGCCGCCGCCCGCGGTGGGGCAGGTCTCCGAGGGCACGAAGGCGAACTTCTCCTCGTAGGCCGCGCCCGGCTGGAGGACCAGGCCGGTGGCCTCCGTGGACGGGTCGGGCAGCCCGGACGCGGCGTCGCCGGCGACGTGCCGGGCCGTGCCGAGCTTGGTCTGGTCCGCGGCGCCCTGGGCGAGGATGTTCACGGTGCCGGGGCCGTCGACCGCGCAGCCGGTGGTGGAGACGTTGGTGACGCGGAAGGTGCCGTAGACGACGCCCGCCGGGTCCGCGGTCCCTGCGCTCGCGGACGGGGAGCCGAGCTGCGCGGGGGTGCAGGACGGGACGCCCGTGCCCGGGGTGGCCGAGGGGTTGCCCACGCCGGCCGTGGCCGAGCTGGTGCCGCCGCCCTTCTCCTTGTCGCCGTCCTTCTTGTCGCCCTGGGGGTCGGCGGAGACCCGGGTGCTGTCGCCCGAACCGGGCGTACCGGTGGCGCCGCCCGGAGTCCTGCCCTGTCCGGCGCCGCCCTGGGCCTGCGACGCCTGGCCGGCGATCGAGGTGTTGGGGTCGGAGCCGCCGGAGTGGGAGACGTGCAGCAGGGCCGGGATCGCCGTGCCGATGAACAGGGCGGCCGCGGCCATGCCGACCGTGGCCTGCCGCTTGCGCGCCCGCCGGGCGGGCACCGCGCGCCGCAGGTGGTCCAGGGTGCCGTCGACCGGTTCGATGTCCTCGACGGCGGAGTGCAGCATCCGGCGGAGGTCCAGCTCGTCCGAGTCGAGTCCCTCGGGACCCTGTTCGTCGGGGCCGTGGTTCACTGTTCCGTTCCCTGCGTGCGATGACGTGTGCTCTGTACCGTTGCGCCTCGTCGGCTCGTGCCAGGCGTAGGGTTCGTGCCGTTCGTGGGAGTCGCCTCCCTGGGCGCGCTCGCTCATGCCGGCGCCTCCATGGCGATGCGCAGGGCCGCGATGCCGCGCGAGCCGTACGCCTTCACCGAGCCCAGCGAGATGCCGAGGGTCTCGGCGACCTGGGCCTCGGTCATGTCGGCGAAGTAGCGCAGGACGAGGACCTCGCGCTGGCGGCGCTGGAGTCCCTTCATCGCCTTGATGAGGGAGTCGCGCTCCAGCTGGTCGTACGCCCCCTCCTCCGCGCTGGCCATGTCCGGCATCGGCTTGGAGAGGAGCTTCAGGCCGAGTATGCGGCGGCGCAGGGCCGAGCGGGAGAGGTTGACGACCGTCTGACGCAGATAGGCGAGGGTCTTCTCCGGGTCGCGGACCCGCTTGCGGGCCGAGTGGACGCGGATGAACGCCTCCTGGACGACGTCCTCGCAGGAGGCGGTGTCGTCGAGGAGGAGCGCGGCGAGACCGAGGAGGGAGCGGTAGTGCGCCCGGTAGGTCTCGGTGAGATGGTCGACGGTGGTGCCGGCCGCCTGGGTCTCCTCGGCGCCCTCGCGCTGACCGGGGATGCGGGCGGGCCGGGCTGCGGGCATGGGCGCGATCACCGGCATGCCTCCGGGCATGCGGGTGCGGAGCGGCGCGGGGCGGGGCCGAAGGGCCGGGCCGCGCGTCGTCGCGGAGAATTCGAGTACCTCTGCCACGCCAGTTGGACACGCTTCCCCCCGTTGGGGTTGTACGTGCCGCGCGTCACTTTTGCGTCAGGTGACGCCCCCGCCGGCGTTTCCGCCCCGGGCGGTACAGCCGACGGTGCCTCAGATGCCGTCATGCGCCCCGCTCTTCCCTCATGTCCCATATGAACGGGCGTCCCCACGCCCCGATCACGGCGTCCCCACGCCAGGATCCCGCGTCCCACACCCCCGAAACGGCGACCGCAAAGACGCTCCCAGCCCCCCGCGCGGTTGCGGGGGGCTGGGAGGAAAATCCTCGGGCGTCGAGGGGCGGATCACAAGTGGTCAGGACCATGCTCCTGACCACATTCTTACGCAGATCCTACAAATGAATCCGCTTCCCGCCACGGGTTTTCCCGTGCTCCGGCGGCCTCACGCGAACTCCGCCGCCACCAGCTCGGCGATCTGCGCGGTGTTGAGCGCGGCCCCCTTGCGCAGGTTGTCCCCGCACACGAAGAGTTCGAGCGCCGTGGGGTCGTCGAGCGCCCGCCGCACCCGCCCCACCCACGTCGGATCGGTGCCGACCACGTCGGCGGGCGTCGGGAACTCGCCGGCCGCCGGGTTGTCGAACAGCACCACACCGGGCGCGGTCGCGAGGATCTCGCGGGCGCCGTCCACGGTGACCTCGCCCTGGAAGCGGGCGTGGACGGTGAGGGAGTGCGTGGTGACCACCGGGACGCGCACACAGGTCACGGCGACCGGCAGCGCGGGCAGTCCGAGGATCTTGCGGGACTCGTCCCGCACCTTCATCTCCTCCGACGACCAGCCGTCGTCCCGGAGCGATCCGGCCCACGGTACGACGTTCAGCGCGACCGGCTCCGGGAAGGGTCCGGTGCTGTCGCCGACGGCCCGCCGCACGTCACCGGGGCTGGTCCCCAGCTCCGTGCCCGCGACCAGGGCGAGCTGGGCCCGCAGCGTGTCCACGCCGGCCCGCCCGGCCCCGCTCACCGCCTGGTACGAGGACACCACCAGCTCACGCAGCCCGAACTCGGCGTGCAGCGCGCCCAGGGCGACGATCATCGACAGGGTGGTGCAGTTGGGGTTGGCGACGATCCCGCGCGGCCGTACCCGCGCGGTGTGCGGATTGACCTCGGGGACCACGAGGGGCACGTCCGGGTCCATCCGGAAGGCGGCGGAGTTGTCGACCACCACGACGCCCTTGGCGGCGGCGAGGGGCGCCCAGTGCGCGGACACCTCGTCGGGCACGTCGAACATGGCGACGTCGACCCCGTCGAAGGCGGCCTCCGAGAGGGCCACCACCTCGACCTCCTCGCCGCGCACGGCCAGCTTGCGGCCGGCCGAGCGCGGGGAGGCGAGCAGCCTGATCTCGCCCCAGACGTCCGCGCGCTGGGACAGGATCTGGAGCATGACCGTGCCGACGGCCCCGGTCGCGCCCACGACCGCGAGCGTCGGACGTGCCGTGCGCGGGGCGGTCCGCCCGGTCACGGCCATCAGCGGCCGGTGCCCCCGTAGACCACGGCCTCGTCGCTGTCCGAGTCGAGCCCGAAGGCGGTGTGCACGGCGCGGACCGCCTCGGCGACCTCGTCGGCGCGGGTGACCACCGAGATGCGGATCTCGGAGGTGGAGATCAGCTCGATGTTGACGCCCGCGTCGGACAGGGCGGTGAAGAAGTCCGCGGTGACGCCAGGGTTGGTCTTCATGCCGGCGCCGACCAGGGAGATCTTGCCGATCTGGTCGTCGTAGCGCAGCGAGTCGAAGCCGATGCCGGCCCGGCTCTTCTCCAGGGCGTCGATGGCCTTGCGGCCCTCGGTCTTGGGCAGCGTGAAGGAGATGTCCGTGAGCCCGGTGGCCGCGGCGGAGACGTTCTGCACGATCATGTCGAGGTTGATCTCGGCGTCGGCGATCGTACGGAAGATGGCGGCGGCCTCGCCCGGCTTGTCGGGCACACCGACGACCGTGACCTTGGCCTCGGAGGTGTCGTGCGCGACACCGGAGATGATGGCCTGCTCCACCTTCTGGTCCCCTTGCTCGATCGGCTCACTGCTGACCCACGTGCCCCTGAGCCCGCTGAAGGACGAGCGGACGTGGATCGGGATGTTGTAGCGGCGGGCGTACTCCACACAGCGGTGGAGCAGCACCTTGGAGCCGGACGCGGCCAGCTCCAGCATGTCCTCGAAGGCGATCCAGTCGATCTTCCGGGCCTTCTTCACCACCCGCGGGTCGGCGGTGAACACCCCGTCGACGTCGGTGTAGATCTCGCAGACCTCGGCGTCGAGGGCGGCGGCCAGGGCGACGGCGGTGGTGTCGGAGCCGCCGCGGCCCAGGGTGGTGATGTCCTTCTTGTCGGCGCTGACGCCCTGGAAGCCGGCGACGATGGCGATGTTGCCCTCGTCGAGCGCGGTCCGGATGCGGCCCGGTGTGACGTCGATGATCCGGGCTTTGTTGTGGACCGAGTCGGTGATGACGCCTGCCTGGCTGCCGGTGAACGACTGGGCCTCGTGGCCCAGGTTCTTGATCGCCATGGCCAGCAGCGCCATGGAGATGCGCTCACCGGCGGTCAGCAGCATGTCGAACTCCCGCCCCGCAGGCATGGGGGACACCTGCTCGGCGAGATCGATCAGCTCGTCCGTCGTGTCGCCCATCGCGGAAACGACGACAACCACCTGGTTGCCGTTCTTCTTCGCTTCCACGATCCGCTTGGCGACGCGCTTGATGCCCTCGGCATCGGCTACGGAGGAGCCTCCGTACTTCTGCACGACAAGGCCCACGTGCGCTCCTCGCTCAGTCCGTCGATAACGTGCTCAGTTTAACGAGGGCCCGAAAAACCCCTCCGAAGTACCGCATCGTGAGATGTCGGGCCGCCCGCTCCGCAGGCTTCCTGCCCAAAGACGCGCGAGTGATGACTGTGAGCTGCGTTGCACCGCCGGCCGGCGGTGCGATCAGGGGAGCTGGGCGAGCAGTTCCCCGCGGTGGGCGCGGGCCCAGTCGGCGAAGTGGAGGGGCTCGCGGCCCAGGAGGTCCCGGACGGTGGTCGTGGTGGTCGCCGCGTAGTCCAGGCGGCCCTCGTGGATCTGCCGGACGGCGATGAGCGTGCTGGCGAAGTAGGCGGCGTCCATGCCCTCGGGGGCGGCGCCCGGATCGGCCTCGGCCATGGCCCGCAGGTCGCCGGGCGTGACGACCAGGGCCGGGACCTCCCGGCCCAGGGCGGTGGTGAGGGTCTCGGCGACCTCGGTGCCGCTGAGCAGGTCGGTGGACAGGTAGTAGTCCTTGCCCGCGTGCGGCCCGGGGCCCTCGGACAGGACCTTGGCGGCGACCGCCGCGATGTCGTCGTTGGCGATCCAGCCGACCCGCTTGTCGCCGATGGGCACCACCATCCGCCCGTCGACCAGCCGGTTGATGCCGAACAGGTTCTCCATGAACACGTGCGGCCGGATGTTCGCCCAGGCCAGCCGGGAGCCGGCGATGTAGCGCTCGACCAGTTCGTGCCAGGCGAAGTGGGGGTCGGTGGAGCGGCCGTCGGTGTACACGCCGAGGTGCACCACGAAGCCCACCCCGGCGTCCTCGGCGGCGTCCACCAGGCTCTTGGTCTGGTGGGTCATCGCGGAGGTGTAGCCGGTCACCACGAAGAGGCGGTCGACTCCGTCGAGGGCGGCCGGGAAGGTGTCGGGGTCGTCGAGGTCGACCCGGACCGCGTCCTTGCCCTCCTCGGTCCACCGCCGGACCTTCTCCGCGCTGCGTGAGGCGCGCACCGGGGCGACCCGCCCCTCCAGCGCCTCCAGCTCCCTGACGACCGCGCCCCCGGTACGGCCGGTGGCCCCGAGGACCAGTACGCGCGCGGCGTCCGTGTGCGTCATCTTCTTCTCCCTTCCGTCGGGGCCCCGGGACCCGTCCGGAGCCTCCAGGACCCATACGAAAGCACTCGCTTTCGCATGACACGATAGTGAGTACTGTCGTATGCTCTGTCAAGTCGGCAACGGGAGTGCGGGAGCGGAGGAGGAGCGGTGCGCACCTGGGCGGAGAACGACCCGAAGGCAGGTCTGATGGCCCGCAAGCGCGCGGCGATCGTCGGCGCCGCGCTCACGGCCTTCCTCGACGAGGGGTACGGGGGCAGCTCGGTCAACCGGATCGCGGCGGACGCGGGTGTCTCGATCACCACGCTCTACCGGCACTTCGACAGCAAGGACGATCTCTTCGTCGCCGTCATCCAGGAGGCGTGCGACACGGCGGGCGGGAGCGCGGACCCGGCGTGGGTGGGTCTGCCGCCGCTGGAGGGGCTGACGGAGGCGGGCCGCGAACTGCTGCGGCACGTGCTGTCCGAGCGGCAGCTCGCGCTCTTCCGGGTCGTGGCGCGGGACGCGCAGCGCTTCCCGGAACTGGGCCGGCGCTACCAGGAGGAGATCCTCGGCGACCGCGTCGCCCTGTTCACCCGGCATCTGGCCGGGTGGCCGGAGGAACTGCGCGCCAAGGTGGGCGACCCCGTCCGGGCGGCGCGGACGTTCACCGCGCTGGTGCAGGCGGGCGTCGTGGACACGGCGCTGCTCGGCGGACCGGTGCCCGACGAGGCGGCGCTGCGGGAGCAGGCCGGCCGGGCCGCGGCCGACCTCCTGGCCCTGGCCGGGGCCGGACGCCTGTGAGCCCCACGACGGACCGCACGTCCGGCACGCCCCGGCAACCCGGCGGACGCGCCGTCCGCCGGGGCGGGTCCGCTACGTGCCCTGGGCCATGCCCAGGGGACCGCCGATCTCCTGGGCCATGACCCGGCCGGCCTCGAACTCCAGGGTCTCGTCGCCCATGTCCTGGTCCGTGTCCAGGCCGTCCAGCTCCTCGAGGGGCTGGTCGAGGCGGATGTGGGCCAGCACCGAGTGCAGGGCGCGCAGGGTGGCGGAGGCGGTGGAGCCCCAGTTGGAGAAGTACGAGAACTGCCACCACCACAGGGCCTCGGTGGTGCGCCCCGCGCGGTAGTGGACCATGCCGTGGCGCAGGTCGGTGATGACGTCCGTCAGGTCGTCCGAGATCCGCGCCGGGACCGGTGCCTTGCGGGGCTCGTAGGGGTCGAAGACCTCCGAGTAGACGTCGATCGGCTCCAGCAGCCGGGCGAGGTTCTCACGGAGTTCGTCGACGTCCGCCTCCGGACCGGGGTCCGGCTCGTAGCGCTCGTCCGGGACGATGTCCTCGTGCGCGCCCAGACGGCCGCCGGCCAGCAGGAGCTGGGAGACCTCCAGGAGCAGGAAGGGCACGGCCGAGTCCGGCTCGTCGCCCTTCGCGACCTCAGTGACGGCCACCAGGAAGCTCTCCACCTGGTCCGCGATCTGGACCGCGAAGTCGTCCGGGTTCTGTGTCGTCGCGTGCAGCGTGGCGTCAGACATCTAGGAGTCGTCTCCCCTCGAAGGCGCGGCCGAGCGTGACCTCGTCCGCGTATTCCAGGTCGCCACCCACCGGGAGGCCGCTGGCCAGGCGGGTGACCTTCAGGCCCATGGGCTTGATCATGCGCGCGAGGTACGTGGCGGTGGCCTCGCCCTCGAGGTTGGGGTCCGTGGCGAGGATCAGCTCGGTGACCGTGCCGTCCGCGAGACGGGCCAGCAGCTCCCTGATCCGCAGGTCGTCCGGGCCCACGCCCTCGATCGGGCTGATCGCGCCGCCCAGGACGTGGTAGCGCCCGCGGAACTCACGGGTCCGCTCGACCGCCACGACGTCCTTGGGCTCCTCGACCACACAGATGACCGACGGGTCGCGGCGGCTGTCCCGGCAGATGCCGCACAGCTCCTCCTGCGCGACGTTGCCGCAGGTCGCGCAGAAGCGGACCTTCGCCTTCACTTCCATGAGCGCCTGGGCGAGCCGCCGTACGTCCGTCGGTTCCGCCTGGAGGATGTGGAAGGCGATCCGCTGCGCGCTCTTGGGACCGACGCCGGGCAGCCGCCCGAGCTCGTCGATCAGGTCCTGGACCACGCCTTCGTACAACGGACTGCCCTTCCTGGAAGCTTTCCCGGTACGTACGGTAGTTGGCTGCCGCCTGTCCTAGGAAGGCGGTATGGATGACGCGCGGGTGGCGGGAGTCAGAACGGCAGTCCCGGGATGCCGCTGCCGCCGCCCAGGCCCTGGGCGAGGGGGCCCAGTTTCTGCTGCTGGAGGGTCTGCGCGTTCTCGTTGGCCGCGTGCACGGCGGCGACGATCAGGTCCGCGAGGGTCTCGGTGTCCTCCGGGTCCACCGCCTCGGGGTCGATCCGCAGGCCGCGCAGCTCGCCGGCCCCGGTCACGGTCGCCCGCACCAGGCCGCCGCCCGACTGCCCGTCGACCTCCGTGTTCGCCAGTTCCTCCTGGGCCTTCGCCAGGTCCTGCTGCATCTTCTGGGCCTGCTGGAGCAGCTGCTGCATGTTGGGCTGGCCACCACCGGGAATCACGATCAGCTCCTGGTTCGGTTGTCCGACTTCCTCCGCTGTGCATGAGCCTACGTGGTCCACGCAGCCGTCGCCCCGCCACTCTTTCGAGTGAGAACGACGAGGGCCCTATACCTGATCAAGGCCCCCTTCCCGGAGTAAAAGCGGCGGAACGCCCGGCACGGCCACCCATTGGGCGGTAGGAAGGGTCCCGCGCGTCGGCATCCGGTGTCACGGAACGTGACCGGTCGGGATCATGTGGGGAGTACGGGGTGGGTCAGCCGGAGATGCAGCCCGAGCGTCCGCCCCGTCGGGACGGGCGGGGCGAGGGTGCGGCCGGGTCCAGGCCGGGCGATCTGACCGGGCGGGCGTTCCCGCTCGGCGACTGGGGGGAGCCGGCCGAGCGGCTGGACGAGCTGTACCGGTGGGTGGAGCGCGGGGCGCTGGAGACGGCCGCGTGGTACCTGGCGGACCGGGTGTGGAAGCGGCGCGGTGCGCGGGTGCTGCGGGTGGGGGCGGCGGCGGGCGCGGTGTGCGGGGCGGCGCTCCCGGTGCTGGACCTGACCGGGGCGGTGGGCGGGGTGGCGCCGTGGGGGTATCTGGCCCTGCTGGTCGCGGTGGCGTGTGTCGGGGCGGACCGCTTCTTCGGGGTGACGTCAGGGTGGATGCGGGACGTGGCGACCGCGCAGGCCGTGCAACGGCGGTTGCAGGTGCTCCAGTTCGACTGGGCGTCGGAGTGCGTGCGGGAGGTGCTGGGGCCCGCGGAGGGGACGGCGAGCGAGGCGACGGAGCGGTGCCTGGGCGTGCTGCGGCGGTTCTCCGAGGACGTGACGGAGCTGGTGCGGGCGGAGACGGCGGACTGGATGGTGGAGTTCCGCACGGGGTCCGCGCCGCTGGGGTTGCAGGGGACGGTGGCCTCCGGCACCCGCACGGACTCCACCACCGCCCCCGGCCGCTTCCCCGCGCCCCCGGGCACCCCCACCCGCCCCAACATGCCCCGCCAGCGCCCCCCAGAGCCCCGCTAGGCGCTCCGCTGGTTGGGCCGCGAAGGGCTGGGGTGCGTCGGTGAGTGCGGGTGCGTCGTGGCTTGTCGCGCAGTTCCCCGCGCCCCTGAAGGGGCGCTGCCGCACTGCGCCCTGAAGGGGCGCGGGGAACTGCGCGATCAACCACAGCGGGCCCGCACCCGACCGACGGCCCAGGCCCCCCTTCGCGGCCCAGTCAGCGGAGCGTCAGGCGCAGAGCTTCAGGCCCTCCGGCGTCCAGCACGGGACGTGGCCGTGGGTGCGGATGATGTCCTGGCCGCTGCCCCGGGCGAGGTAGGTGAGGAAGCTGGAGACCAGGGAGTCGGCGGGCGGCTGACCGTAGGTGTACGCGTACTCGATCTCCCGGTAGGGGTACGTGCTCGCGCCGTGCTCGATCGTGTCCACCGAGGGCGCGTTGCCGTCGAGGCTCATCACGTGCAGCCCCTTCGCGGACGTCGCGAGGTTGAGCTCGCTGTAGCCGACCGCGCCCGGCAACTGCGCGACCTCGGACAGCACCTGGTCGGTGGAGTCCAGCTCGCAACGGGTGACCGGGGCCGTCGGATCGTCCTTGTGCACGCAGTCCACCGACGAGTTCGCCATCTCGCCCCGCCCCAGCACCCGCCGCTGGAACACCTGCCGGGTACCGGAGTTGGCGTCCCTGCTCACGAGGTGGACCGGCAGGTCGGACCCGCCCACCTGCCGCCAGTTGGTGATCTTCCCCTGATAGAGCCGCCGCACCGAGTCGGTGGAGAGGTTCTTCAGGGGCACGTCGTCGTTCACCACCAGGGTGAACACCGACAACGCGATCCGGTTCTCCCGCAGTTGGGGCATGTCCGGGGGCTTGGGCCCGTCGGAGAGCGCCACGACCGGCGGTGAACCGGTCTTCCTCCACCGGGTCCCGGCCTCGTCCAGCTCGCGCAGCCCCGCGGTCGAGCCGTGCGGGTCCACCGTGACCGACGACCCCTCGCAGTCGGCCTCGTACTTCTGCGCCACCTCCCGCATCACGGGCGCGAACGCCGTCGACCCCGTCACCGTCAGCTCGCCCTTGGCGCAGCCGATCGGCGGCGGGGTGTCGTCGCGGGCCACGACGATCGTCGCGAGCGTGACCACACACACCGTGAGCATGATCGTGATGAGCCGGGAGGCCCGGCTGAACAGCGGCGGCTTGTCGTCCGGCGTGGCACTGCGGTTGGGATGGACCTCGCCGTCGCGGATGCCGCCGACCAGCCGGATCTCCGCGCCCACGTCCCCGCCGGACAGCAGCACGAGGAGCTTGAAGTGGTCGCCCCGGTTGAGCGGGACGCGCGGGATGCGCAGGGTGTTGCCCTCGTAGCCGAAGCCGCGTTCCGGGGTGAAGTGGTCCATCAGGTGGTCGGTGTGGGCCGGCTGGGTCACGGACACGCCGCGGATGGTGCGGTCGGTGAACACCGCGGTCAGGCCGTGCCGTTCGGGGCTGGTGTAGTCGTCGCGGTCGATGCCCTGGGAGCCGTCGTTCTCGACGCGCACCAGGACGAGCGTGGCGTCCGTCATGTCCGGCGCCTCGTCGAACAGGCCGAGGCGGCGGTTGGCGCGGCCCGAACGGACGTCGTCGCCTATGGGGTTGTCCATCTGGACGCGGTAGCCGACGCGTTTGCGGCGCGGCACCCGGCGCTCGTACCAGACCATGCCGGCCGACGCCACGATGCCCAGCAGCGCCGTCCCCACGGCCACGACGTTCTCCGCGCTCAGCCACTCCATGTGGGTGCCCCCGCTACTCCCCGGAGTCGGATGGTGGGGTCACCGTACGGGGACGCCGGGGGACATTCCGGTCTCGTCGGCTGAAGTTCGCCGGACGTTCAACGGGCTTGCGGGGAACGGGAATCCGAGGTCAGCGCCGGGTGTACGTCAGGTTCTCCCCGCCGCCCTCCCGCTCGCGGCGCAGCCGGCCGTCGGACAGGAGGGTGATCTCGGTGGCCTCGCCGGGGCTGCACGACGCGGCGGGCTCGCCGGAGGTGACGGTGGACGGGCCGATGTGCAACGGGCCGTCGCCGTCGGGCCGGACGGCGAGGTCGGCCGCGAAGACGCAGTGGTAGGTGCCGCCGCCGTCGGTGGGTCCTTCGGCGACCAGCCGCAGCACCGTGTCGCCCACCGCGCCCTGGGTGAGGGTGAGTCGGCGGGTGCTGTGGCCGTTGGCGTTGTCGATGGACGCCTCCCAGGTGCCGAGGTAGGAGTCGGGGATCGTCCCGGCGGACGGGGTCTTCGAGGCGGGCGCGGAGGTCGTGGGGGTGGGCGTGGGAGTGGGGTTCGCGGGCGCGGAGGTGGCCGGGGCCGGGGTGACCTTGCCCGCGCCCTTGTTGTCGTGGGTGGTGCCGCCGCCCTGCATCAGCGCGTACACCGAACCGCCCGCGGCGAGCGCGACGACGAGGGCGACGACGACGAGCAGCGCGGTGGACCGCCCGCTGCCGCGCTGCGGCTCCGGGGGCGGGAACGTTCCGGGCCCGTACGACTGCGTCGCCCCCGCGGGCGGGAACCCCGGCCCGTCGGCGTACGGGTTCTGGGCGACGGGCGGCTGCGGATACCCGTACGGCCCCTGCGGATGCGGTTGCGGCCCCCCATAGGCGGGATGCGCGGGCCGCACCACGGTCGGAAACTGCTCCGGCGGCAACCCCCCGTCGAACACAGCGGCATGCTCGGGCGACCCGACACCGGGCGGCGGGGTGTGCCCGGGCACCGAGGCATGGCCGGGCGCCAAGGTGTACCCAGGCGGCGGGGCCTGACCGGCGGCCGGAGCGTGCCCAGACGGCAGGGTGTGGCCGGGCGGCGGGATCTGACCGGACGCCGGAGCGTGCCCAGACGGCAGGGTGTGGCCAGACGGCGGGGTCTGACCGGGGGCCGGCGTATGCCCAGATGGCGGGGTCTGACCGGACGCCGGAGCGTGCCCAGACGGCAGGGTGTGGCCGGGGGCGGACGACGACGGCCCCCAGGCGCCGACCGGCCCGGGAGGCGAACCGTACGCGGGCACGGACACCGGTCCCGGACCGAGCGCGGGAAGCGGCCCCGGACCGGCGGACGCGGCGGAGGGAGACGGCCCGGCCGGTGCGGCGCCCGCGCCCGAGTTGCCACCGGGAACACCGTCACCACCACCGGACACGACATCACCCCCACCGACACCCGCACGGTCCACGCCCCAACTCCCCCCACCGAAACCGGAATCCGCCCCAGCAGGAAGCCCCGGACCGACCGGACCACCCGGAAACTCCGGAACAGCCGCGCCGCCAGGAAGCCCGGGAGCAGCCGCGCCGCCAGGAAGCCCAGGAGCAGCCGCGCCGCCAGGAAGCCCAGGAGCAGCCGCGCCGCCAGGAAGCCCAGGAGCAACCGGGCCGCCCGGAACCTGGCCACCGGGATACCCGGGAGCACCCGCCCCACCCGGAACCTGACCACCGGAATGCCCAGGAGCGACCTGCCCACCCGGAACCGAGGCGCCCGGAAGCCCGGCGGCGGCCGGCCCGTCAGGAACCACCCCACCCGGAGACCCCGGAGCAGCTGGTCCACCCGGAACCGACCCACCGGGAAGCCCGGCGGCAGCCGCGCCGCCCGGGAGCCCGGGAGCAGCCGATCCGCCAGGAACCGGCCCACCGGAATACCCGGGAGCCACCGGGCCGCCAGGAACCGGCCCACCAGGAAGCCCGGGAGCCACCGGCCCACCCGAAACCGGGCTGCCCGGAACCACCCCGCCCGGGAACTCCGGAACAGTCGGGCCGCCGGGGAGGCCGGTGGTAGTCGGGGTGCCCGGGGCCGGGGCGCTCGGCAAGTCGGTGGCGGCCGTTGTCGCCTCCGGGTTCTCCACCTCCAGCAAGTGGACGGCGTGGCGGCCCAGTTGGGCCACCAGGGTGCCGGGGAGCCAGGGGTCCTTGGAGCGGCCCTCGGCGACCGTGTCCTCCGCACCCGTGCGGTCGAGGACGTCGGCCAGGCTCGGCCGGGCGGCGGGGTCCTTGCGCAGACAGTGGCGGACGAGGTCGGCGATGCCCCCGGGGACACCCGTGAGGTCGGGCTCCTCCTGCGCGATGCGGAACATCAGCGCGTGCACCCCGCTGGCCGCCGCCCCGAACGGCATCGCCCCGGTCGCCGCGTACGCGAGCACGGACCCCAGGCAGAACACGTCGCACGCGGGCGTGATCGGGTCCCCGCGCACCTGCTCGGGCGCCATGAAGCCGGGCGAGCCGATGAGCGACCCGGTACGGGTGAGCCCGTCCCCGGCCGACGTCTCCAGCGCCCGCGCGATCCCGAAGTCGATGACCCGCGGCCCGTCGATGGTGACGAGCACGTTGGACGGCTTGAGGTCCCGGTGCACGATCCCGGCCGCGTGGATGTCCCCCAGCGCGTGCGCGAGCCCCGCCGCGAGGATGCGGACCGACCGCTCGGGCAGCGCGCCGTGGTCCTGGCCGACGACCTGCTGGAGGCTCGGCCCGGCGACGTACCCGGTGGCCACCCAAGGCACGGCCGCCTCGGTGTCCGCGTCGAGCACGGGCGCCGTCCAGTACCCGCCGACCCGCCGCGCGGCCCGCACCTCGTGCCGGAACCGCGCCCGGAACTCCTCCTGCGCGGCCAGTTCCTCGCGCACGAGCTTCACCGCCACCGTGCGCCCCCGGTCCGAGCGCGCGAGGTACACGTACCCCATGCCGCCCGCGCCGAGCCGCGCCAGCAGCCGGTACGCCCCGATCTTCTTCGGATCCCCGGTCCCCAGCTTCTCCATCGGCCGCGCCGCCTTCCCCCCGCCCGTGAGCAACAGCCAGACAATAGTGCCGCCCCGAGAGGAGTCGCGGCGCGAGGTGCCCCCGGTTCCGGCCGCACCCGCCCGCGCCACGCTCGACACCTTGTCGCGAAAACGCCCCGGCCCCGGCACAGACCGCCGATGTCGCCGCCGCGCCGCCCGCCCCTACGCTCCCCGGCATGACCCCTCAGCCCAACCCCGCCGACGGCGCGGCCGTGCTGGCCGCCGACCGTGCCCATGTGTTCCACTCCTGGTCCGCGCAGGACCTCATCGACCCGCTCGCCGTCGCCGGCGCGGAGGGCTCGTACTTCTGGGACTTCGACGGCAGGCGGTACCTGGACTTCACCAGCGGGCTCGTCTTCACCAACCTCGGCTACCAGCACCCCAGGGTCGTGGCCGCGATCCAGGAGCAGGCCGCCACCCTGACCACGTTCGCGCCCGCGTTCGCCGTCGCGGCGCGTTCGGAGGCGGCCCGGCTGATCGCCGGGCGCACGCCCGGCGACCTGGACCGGATCTTCTTCACCAACGGCGGCGCCGACGCCGTGGAGCACGCGGTGCGCATGGCCCGGCTGCACACGGGCCGGCCCAAGGTGCTGTCGGCGTACCGCTCGTACCACGGCGGCACCCAGCAGGCGGTGAACATCACCGGCGACCCGCGCCGCTGGGCCTCCGACACGGGCACCGCGGGCACCGTCCACTTCTGGGCGCCGTTCCTGTACCGCTCCCGCTTCTACGCGCGCACGGAGGGGGAGGAGTGCGCGCGGGCGCTGGAGCACCTGGAGACGACGATCGCCTTCGAGGGTCCTGACACCGTCGCCGCGATCGTGCTGGAGACCGTCCCCGGCACGGCCGGGATCATGGTGCCGCCGCCGGGCTACCTCGCCGGGGTGCGCGAGCTGTGCGACCGGCACGGCATCGTGTTCGTCCTGGACGAGGTGATGGCCGGCTTCGGACGCACCGGCACCTGGTTCGCGGCCGATCTGTACGACGTGGTGCCCGATCTGATGACCTTCGCCAAGGGCGTCAACTCGGGGTACGTGCCGCTGGGCGGCGTCGCGATCTCGGAGCGGATCGCCGCGACCTTCGCCCGCCGCCCCTACCCCGGCGGCCTCACCTACTCCGGGCACCCGCTGGCGTGCGCCGCCGCCGTCGCCACCATCAACACGATGGCGGAGGAGGGCACGGTCGAGCACGCGCGCAACCTCGGCGACACCGTCCTCGGACCCGCGCTGCGCGAGCTGGCCGGGCGCCACCCGAGCGTCGGCGACGTGCGCGGTGTCGGCATGTTCTGGGCGCTGGAACTGGTCCGGGACCGCGAGACGCGGGAGCCGCTGGTGCCGTACAACGCCACGGGCGAGGCGAACGCCCCCATGGCGGCGTTCGCCGCCGCCGCGAAGCGGCACGGGCTGTGGCCGTTCGTGAACATGAACCGCACGCACGTCGTGCCGCCGTGCACCGTCACGGAAGCGGAACTGAAGGAGGGCCTAGCGGCCCTGGACGCGGCCCTGGCCGTGGCCGACGAGTACACCGGCCGGCAGTAGGGGCATCAACTCGGGCAACTCGAACGCGTAAGGTGGCGTGCTCGTAGACATAGGCGAGTGCGTCACCCGTTCGTGTGAGGAGAGGGCCCGACCATGCCCGGCAACGGTGCCGTGACCCGCAGTACCCTGCGCCAGCAGATCGCGGACGCGCTTCGTGACGAGGTGCTGGCCGGGCGGCTCCAGCCGGGACGCGAGTTCACGGTCAAGGAGATCGCCGACCAGTACGGCGTCTCGGCCACCCCGGTCCGGGAGGCGCTGGTGGATCTGTCCGCGCAGGGGGTCCTGGAGGCGGACCAGCACCGCGGCTTCCGCGTCCCGGAGTACACGCTCGACGACTTCCGGGGCATCGTCGAGGCCCGCAGCCTGGTCACGGACGGCATGTTCCACGCACTCGTCGCCGGCCACCCGGCGTTCAAGGACCCGCAGGACTCCCGTACGACGGCGGCGCTGGCCGCGGTGCGACGGCGCGGCGAGGAGGCGCAGCGCGCCGCGAACGCCGGCGACCTCGGGGTCCTCATCGGCTACGACCTGCGCTTCTGGCGCGAGCTGAGCACCCTGTTCGGCAACCCCTATCTGAGCGACTTCCTGCACCGGCTGCGGGTGCAGTCCTGGGTGTGCGCGGTGCAGCACCTGCGCCGGACACCGGACCTGCGCGGCAGGCTGTGGGCCGACCACACCCGACTGGTGGACGCACTGAGCCGACGCGACGCGGACGAGGCCCGCACGGTGGTCGCCGAGTACAACGACCACTCGCTCACCCTGATCGCGAACCTCGCCCGGCCCTGATCAACGGCGGACGCGCGAACTGCCGGGCCGCGCCGGGAACCTTGGCCGGTCGGGTAGGTGGAGCGGCGGCGTGTGGGTATGGGACCTGCACGAGGGGAGCTGACCTCGCGCCGCACCGATTACTCTGCTTGTCCGTGCCTTGAGCACCGCGCTGTGTGAGGAGCCCTTCTTTGGCCTGTGACCTGTGGCTGGTACCGCTCGTCGACGTGTTGTGCCACACCCCCGACAACCCCTTCGCCGAGGAACTCGCGCAATACAACAAGGCACTGGCCGAGGCCGGGCTGCCACCCGTACCGGTGTACCAGTACATGCCGGGCCTGTCGGGTGACGTCGCCCCGGTGGCCGGCTTCGACTACGACGCCCTGCACTTCCTGCGCCGGATCTACCTGCTCCAGATGTGCGGGCTGCCGGTGGCGCCGGTGGACGAACTGGGCGGCGACTACGAGCAGTTGCTGGAGATGTTCGAGTCGACGGCCCAGCAGTCGCACCTGGTGTGGCACTACGACCACGCGGGCGCCTACGTCCCGGTGGACTTCCCGCACCCGCTGTCGAACGACGAACTCCTCGCGGGCGGCGGCCCCTTGGGCTCCTCGCACACCCTGCTGCGGGAACTGGAGTTCGTGGCGCCGGCCATCGGCATCGACCCGGCCAACCCGCCCGCCGCCCCCGAGCCGCCGCGCGCCCCCACGGAGCTGGAGGAGCCGGCGCTCGCCCCGCCGTACGACCCGAGCCCCTTCGCCCGTGAGCGCCACGTCTGGCTCGGGCTGCACGCGGCGGCGACCCGCAGCCTGGCCCAGGGCTCGATGATCGTGTTCAGCTGACGCGACACCCGGGGCCGGTACGGGCCGGCCCCGGGTCACGCCGTTCCTACAGGAACGAGTTGATCTCGATGGTCTCGTCCCGGCCCGGACCCACGCCGATCGCGGAGATCGGGGCGCCGGACATCTCCTCCAGCGCCTTGACGTAGTTCTGGGCGTTCTTCGGCAGGTCGGAGAACGACTTGGCCTGCGTGATGTCCTCGGACCAGCCCGGCAGGTTCTCGTAGACGGGCTTGGCGTGGTGGAAGTCGGTCTGGGAGTAGGGGAGTTCCTCGACCCGGCGGCCGTCGATCTCGTACGCCACGCAGACCGGGATCTGCTCCCAGCCGGTGAGGACGTCGAGCTTGGTGAGGAAGAAGTCGGTGAGGCCGTTGACCCGGGTCGCGTAGCGCGCGATCACCGCGTCGAACCAGCCGCACCGGCGGTCACGGCCGGTGGTGACGCCCCGCTCGCCGCCGATGCGGCGCAGCGCCTCGCCGTCCTCGTCGAACAGTTCCGTCGGGAAGGGGCCCGCGCCGACGCGGGTGGTGTACGCCTTGAGGATGCCGATGACCCGGCTGATCTTCGTCGGGCCCACGCCGGAGCCGGTGCAGGCGCCGCCCGCGGTGGGGTTGCTGGAGGTGACGAAGGGGTACGTGCCGTGGTCGATGTCGAGCAGGGTGCCCTGTCCGCCCTCGAACAGCACGACCTTGTCCTGCTCCAGGGCCTGGTTGAGGACCAGGACGGTGTCGGCGACGTACGGCTTGAGCTGCTCGGCGTAGCCCAGCAGTTCCTGGACGACCTGGTCGACCGCGATCGCGCGCCGGTTGTAGAGCTTGGTGAGGATCTGGTTCTTGGCTTCGAGGGCCGCCTCGACCTTCTGCGTCAGGATCGACTCGTCGTAGAGGTCCTGGACGCGGATGCCGACGCGGTTGATCTTGTCGGCGTAGGTCGGGCCGATGCCGCGCCCGGTCGTGCCGATCTTGCGCTTTCCGAGGAAGCGCTCGGTCACCTTGTCCACGGTGACGTTGTACGGCGTGATGACATGTGCGTTTCCGCTGATGAGGAGCTTCGACGTGTCGACTCCCCGCTCGTTCAGACCGCTCAGCTCGGAGAGCAGGACCGACGGGTCGACGACGACTCCGTTGCCGATGACAGGCGTGCATCCGGGCGAGAGGATCCCGGAGGGGAGAAGGTGGAGGGCGTACTTCTGGTCACCGACGACCACCGTGTGGCCGGCGTTGTTGCCGCCTTGGTAACGGACGACGTAGTCCACCGAACCACCGAGCAGGTCGGTGGCCTTCCCCTTGCCTTCGTCACCCCACTGAGCACCGAGCAGCACAAGTGCGGGCACGCGCGTACACCCCTTCCGGGCGGGGCATGTCCAAGGTCAGGGGCGTACGCGTAGGGTTCACCGCCGCGCACCACCGCGGCCGTCGTTGGCCGCAAACCGTCGGACCGGATGCCCCGGAATAGACGAAGCCCCTGGCGCAATAGCGCAAGGGGCTCTTGCACAAAGATGCTACCCGAGGAAGCGAGGCAGGACCGAGGTGGCGACTTTCGCGATGTCCGATCAGCTGCTGGTGATCATCGATCCGGTCGCCCGGCGGACGGACGGCGAGTCGGTGCGGATCGCGAAAGACGTGCTCAGCGCGGGGGCGACCACCAAGGTGTGCCTGCCGGAGGGGCCCGAGGAATTCGCCCGCGCGCTGGCGCGGCGCGGCGCGCGCCGGCCGGTGGTGGTGGGCGACGACCGGGCGCTGGTGCGGGCGGTGTCGCTGCTGCACCGGCAGCGGGAGCTGGCCGGATGCGCGCTGTCCGTGGTGCCGGTCGGGGGCGCCGTGACGCTGGCCGAGCGGCTGGGGGTGCCGACGGGGGCGGTGGCGGCGGCGCGGGCGGTCCTGGACGGGGTGGAGCGCCGGCTGGACCTGCTGGTCGACGACAGCGACGGGGTGGTGCTCGGCGAGCTGAGCATTCCGCCGCTCGGCGTGGACGGGGTCGCGGTGCCCGCGGTGCCCGCCCGGCCCTGGCTGCGCACGCGCTACGAGTCCCTGGTGCGCACCCTGGCGACCCGCCCCGCGCCGCCGGAGTCCCCGCCGGTGCCCGCGCGGCTGCGGGTGGAGGTGGACGGCACGACGCTCGCGGACCTGGACCACCCGGTCTCGGCGGTCTCGGTGACGCCGGGGTCCTGCGGCCTGGCGGAGGTGGAGGTCCGGCCGACGGTCCCCGGCGCCCCGGCCCTGCGCGCGACCGGCCGCACGGTGACGGTCACGGGCACCGACTTCCGCTACCGGGCCGACGCGACGGTCACCGGACCGGTCCGCCGCCGCACCTGGTCCGTACGGGAGTCGGCCTGGGCCCTGACGGTCCCGTCCCCGGGCTGACCCGGGGCGCCGAGGGGTCCGGGCGCTCTTCGGTCCTCGCCCCCTCGTCAGCCCTCCTTCAACCCTCCTTCGGTCCTCCTTCAGTCCTCGCCGAAGAGGTCGGCGCGGTGGGCGCGCCAGCGTTCCATCATCTTCGTGATCTCGCCCTCGATGAACTCGAAGAACGCGAGGGTCTCGGCGAGGCGGCGCCCCGCCGGGGTGGTCTCGCCCAGGCTCTCGACGCCCTCGCGCAGAGCCCGTTCCCAGCGCTGGAGGATGGCGTCACGGCTGGTCAGGGCCTCGTACCACTGGTCACTGTGCACGCGGTAGCGCTCGCGCCGGGAGCCGGGCTCGCGTTCGCGGGAGACCATGTGCTGCTGGGCGAGGTAGCGCACCGCGCCGGAGACCGCGGCCGGGCTGACCCTGAGCTGCTCGCCCAGTTCGGCCGAGGTCAGGGAGCCGGAGTCGGAGGCGAGGAGCGCCGCGAAGACCCGGGCCGGCATCCGCTGCATCCCGGCCTCGACCAGCTGCGCCGCGAAGCCCTCCACGAACTTCGAGACCGCCTCCGTGTCCCGTCCCGCGAGGTCCGTCATCGTCTGATCATCTCCCCTGCTCAGGCGCCGTTCCCCAGTCTATCCAGCGCTTTATACGCTTCCTTAACTTCACAAATTTCTGAAAGAAGCGTACGTTCTGAACCATGACGAAGGCCATCACCGTCTCGGGACTGCACAAGTCCTTCGGCCGCACCCACGCCCTCGACGGCCTCGACCTGGACGTCGAGACGGGCGAGGTCCACGGCTTCCTCGGCCCCAACGGAGCCGGCAAGTCCACCACCATCCGCGTCCTGCTGGGCCTGCTGCGGGCCGACTCGGGCGCCGCCCAGGTCCTCGGCCTCGACCCGTGGGCCGACGCGGTGGAGGCGCACCGCCGCATCGCGTACGTCCCCGGCGACGTCACCCTGTGGCGCAACCTCTCCGGCGGCGAGGTCATCGACCTGTACGGCAGGCTGCGCGGCGGCCTGGACGAGCGGCGCCGCGCCGACCTGGTAGCACGCTTCGAGCTGGACCCCACCAAGAAGGGCCGCACCTACTCCAAGGGCAACCGCCAGAAGGTCGCCCTGGTCGCCGCCTTCGCCTCGGACGTGGACCTGCTGATCCTGGACGAGCCGACCTCGGGACTCGACCCGCTGATGGAGGAGGTCTTCCAGCGCTGTGTGGAGGAGGAGCGCGAGCGGGGCCGTACGGTCCTGCTGTCCTCGCACATCCTCAGCGAGGTGGAGGAGCTGTGCGACCGGGTGAGCATCATCCGCGGGGGCCGCACGGTCGAGTCGGGCTCGCTGGCCGAGCTGCGCCACCTCACCCGCACCAGCGTCACCGCCGAACTCGCCGCCCCGCCCGACGGGTTGGCGGCCCTGCCCGGTGTGCACGACCTCGACGTCCAGGGGCGACGCGTCCGGCTCCAGGTCGACACGGACAAGCTGACCGGCGTCCTGCGGGCGCTGAGCGCGTCGGGCGTGCGCTCGCTGACGTCGACCCCGCCGACCCTGGAGGAGCTGTTCCTGCGGCACTACCAGGAAGAGGGCGCCGAGGGCGCCGAAAACGCCGAGGGCGCCGACCCGGCCGGCTCCGCCCCGGCCGAGGTGACCCGATGACCGCCGCCGCGCCGTCGACCGCCTTCGCCGTACGGTCCGGCGGCACCCGCCCCCTCGCGGGCACCGCCGTCCTGGTGCGCTTCGCGCTGCGCCGCGACCGGCTGATGCTCCCGGTGTGGACCGCGGTGAACCTGCTCATGGTGCTGTCCATGCCGCAGTCCCTGCGGACCCTGTACGCCACGCCCGCCGAACGCGCCGACCTGCTGGACCAGTTGGCGGCCAACGCCTCGCTGCGCGCGCTGATCGGCCCGGCCTTCGACGACTCGCTGGGCGCGCTGACGGCCTGGCGCGTGGGGGTGTACGCGGGCGCGCTGGCGGCCGTGACCAGTCTGCTCGTCGTGGTCCGGCACACCCGGGACGAGGAGGAGAGCGGCCGTCAGGAACTGGTGTCGTCCGGCATGGTGGGCCGCCGCGCCCCGCTGACGGCGGCCCTGCTGACGGCGGCGGCCGGCAACACCGCCCTGGCCCTGCTGATCACCGCGGGGCTGGCCGCCCAGGGCACGGCCGGGGCGTTCGCCTTCGGGCTGGGCATCGCGGGCGCGGGCATGGTCTTCGCGACCATGGCGGCGATCGTCGCCCAGCTCACCGAGAGCGCCCGGCTGGCCCGGGGGCTGACGGCGGGGCTGCTGGGCGCGGCGTTCGTGCTGCGCGCGGCGGGCGACTCGGCGGCGGCCGACGGGTCCTCGGTGCTGACGTGGGTGTCCCCGCTGGGCTGGCTGGAGAACGTACGGGCCTTCGCGGGCGAGCGGTGGTGGGTCCTGCTCCTCTTCGGGGCGGCGGTGGCCGTGCAGGCGGGGGTCGCCTACGCCCTCGCCGCCCGCCGTGACCTGGGCATGAGCTTCCTGCCGACCCGGCCGGGCCCCGCCCGCGGCCGGCTCGGCTCGGCCGCCGCCCTGGCCTGGCGGCTCCAGCGCGGGTCCGTCCTCGGCTGGTCGGTCGGCTTCTTCCTGGCCGGGGTGGTCTACGGCGGGCTGACGGACGGGGTCACGGACCTGGTCGGCGACAACCGGCAGGCCCGGGACGTCTTCGAGCGCATGGGCGGCCACGCGGCGCTCACGGACGCGTTCCTGGCGTCGATGACCGGTCTGATGGGCCTGGTCGCGGCGCTGTACGTGGTCGCGTCGGTGCTGCGGCCGTACGGCGAGGAGACCTCGGGGCGCGCCGAACCGCTGCTGGCGGGCGCGGTGGGCCGGCTGCGCTGGGCGGCGGGTCATCTGGTGATCGCCTTCGGCGGCGCGGCCCTGCTCATGGTCCTCACGGCCCTGGGCCTCGCGGCGGGCTACGGCAAGGACACCGGCCCGATCCTGGCCGCCTGCCTGGTCCAGGTCCCGGCGGTGTGGACGATCGGCGGCGTGGCGGTGCTCCTCCACGGCGCCGTCCCCCGGGCCGCCACCGCGTCCTGGGCCGTCGCCGGAGCCGTCCTCCTGATCGGCTGGGTCGGCCCCGCCCTGAACGCCCCCCGAGCCGTCCTGAACCTCTCCCCCTTCGCCCACCTGCCGAAGCTCCCCGGCGCCGCCATGTCCTGGCCCCCGGTCCTCACCCTGACGGCACTGTCCGCAGCCCTGGTGACCACCGGCCTGATCGCCCTGCGCAGACGAGACCTGATCACCTGAGGGGGGCGGGGCAGGGATGATCACCCCATCTCGACGTCCAGGCTCTCCAGGCCGCGGATGACGAAGTTGGGTTTGCGTTCGGGGGGTGTCGTGGGGCGGAGGGTGGGGGCCCGGCGGAGGAGGGCGGTCATGGAGGCGGTGAGTTCCATGCGGGCCAGGGGGGCGCCGAGGCAGTAGTGGATGCCGGCGCTGAAGGAGATGTGGGGGTTGTCCGCGCGGCCCAGGTCCAGTCGCGCGGGGTCGTGGAAGACCTCGGGGTCGTGGTTGGCGGAGCCGAAGAGGAGCGCGACCTCGGCGCCGCGCGGCAGGGTCACCCCGTCGATCTCGATGTCGTCCAGCACCCACCGCTCGAACATCTGGAGCGGGGTGTCGTACCGCATCAGCTCCTCCACCGCCGACGGGACCAGGGAGTGGTCGGCGCGCAGCGCGGCCAGCTGGCCGGGGTTGCGGAACAGGGCCCACCACCCGTTCACGGTGGCGTTGACGGTCGCCTCGTGGCCGGCGTTGAGCAGCAGCACGACCGTGGAGATCATCTCCTGCTCGGTCAGCCGGTCGCCCTCGTCGTGCGCGGCGATCAGCCCCGAGATCAGGTCCTCGCCCGGCTCCGCGCGCCGCGCCGCGATCAGCTCCCGCAGAAACGCCGAGAATTCGACCGACGCCCGCACCGCCCGCGCGGCCGTCTCCTCGGACGGGTTCAGCTCGTACATCCCGCAGATGTCCGCCGACCAGGGCCGCAGCTGCCCCCGGTCCGCCTCCGGGACGCCCAGCATCTCGGCGATCACCGCGACCGGCAGCGGTTCGGCGACGTCGGCCAGCAGATCGCCCCCGCCCGCCTCGACGAGCCGCCCCACCAGGTCGTTCGCCAGCCGGTTCACATACGGCTGCAACCGCTCCACGGTCCTCGGGGTGAACGCCTTCGACACCAGCCGCCGTATCCGCGTGTGGTCCGGCGGCTCCAGGTCGAGCATCCCGTGGTCGTTCAGCGTGTGGAACGGCTCGTGCGCGGCCGGCGGTGCGGTGCGCCCGAAGTCCTCGTGCGAGAACCGGTGCCGGTACGTCCGTCCCAGCCGCCGGTCCCGCAGCAGCGCGGAGACGTCGGCGTGGTGCGGCACCAGCCACTGGTCCGTGGGTTCGTAGCGGACGACCCGTCCCCTGCCGCGCAGCTCCGCGTAGGCCGGGTACGGGTCGGCGAGGAACGCCGGGTCCCACGGATCGAAGACGAGCTCGGAAACAACACCCATACGCGGACGTTAACCCGCCGTCCCCGCCCCTGACCAGGCTGGTTCAGCCCGGCGTGACCAGCCGCGCCTCGTAGGCGAACACCGCCGCCTGCGTCCGGTCCCGCAGCCCCAGCTTCACCAGGACGCGGCTCACATGGGTCTTGATCGTCGACTCGGCCACCACCAGCCGCTCCGCGATCTCCGCGTTGGACAGCCCCTGGGCGATGAGGACCAGGACCTCCGTCTCCCGCTCCGTCAGGTCGCCGTACGCCGCCTGCGCCGTGGGCGTGAGCCGCGGCCCGTCGGACAGCTTGGAGAACTCGGTGATCAGCCGCTTCGTCACCGAGGGCGCCAGCAGCGCCTCCCCCGCGGCCACCACCCGCACCCCGTCCGCGAGCTGCCGCGCCGACGCGTCCTTGAGCAGGAACCCCGACGCCCCGGCCCGCAGCGCCTCGTACACGTACTCGTCGAGGTCGAACGTCGTCAGGACGAGCACCTTCGCCGAGCCGTCCGCCGCCACGATCTCCCGGGTCGCCTCGATGCCGTTCAGCTCGGGCATGCGGATGTCCATGAGGACGACGTCGGGTGCCAGCTCCCGCACCCGCTCGACCGCCTCCCGCCCGTTGACCGCCTCGCCCACGACCTCGATGTCCGGCATCGCGCCCAGCAGCACGGAGAAGCCCTCACGGACCATCATCTGGTCGTCCGCGATCAGGACCCGGATCGTCATGCCCCACCCTCGCTCGTCAGGGCGACCGGCAGGAACACGGCCACCTCGTAACCGCCCTCGTCGACCGGCCCGGCCGTCATCTCGCCGCCCAGCATGGACACCCGCTCCCGCATCCCGGTGATGCCGTGCCCGGCGCCGGGCGAGGGCTTGACGAGGGACGGCGCGGGCGGGGCGGTGTTGACGACCCGGACGCCGAGGCCCCCGAGGACGTACCCGATCTCCACCCGGGCGCTCGCGCCCGGCGCGTGCCGCAGTGTGTTGCTCAGTGCCTCCTGCACGATCCGGTACGCCGACAGCTCGACGCCCTGCGGGAGTTCGCGCACCGCGCCGGTGACCGCCTTCTCCACCGCGAGGCCGGCCTCGCGCACATTGGCGAGCAGCGCGTCCAGGTCGGCGAGGGTGGGCTGCGGGGCGTCCGGGGCCGCGTAGTCCTCGGCGCGCACGACGCCGAGGACACGGCGCAGTTCGGTGAGCGCGGCGACCGCGTTCTCCCGGATCGTGGCGAACGCCTTCTCCAGTTCCTCGGGCGGGTTCTCGACCCGGTAGGGCGCCGCCTCGGCCTGGATGGCGACGACCGACATGTGGTGGGCGACCACGTCGTGCAGCTCGCGCGCGATGGTGGTGCGCTCCTCCAGCAGGGTGCGGCGGGAGCGCTCGTGCGCGGTCACCGTGCGCTGGGCGGTCATCTCCCGGCGGGCATCGTGGCGTATGTGGCCGACGGTGACCGCCAGCAGCAGGAGCGCGGAGACGACCAGCATGGGCGCGATGTTGCTGTCGTAGTGGCTCCAGCCGAAGAGGGTGTCGAGCAGGAAGCCGTACGCGCCGGTCATCACCCACATCCAGCCCGCCGTGCGGGGGCGGGTGCGCAGGGCGACGACGGTGAGCACCACCAGGTGGGAGACGAAGCTCCCCGCCTGCCAGGGCCAGCCGCCCCAGGACGAGCCCAGCAGGGCGACGATCGTGGTCGACGCGAGCGACAGCCAGAACGCGCCGATCGGGCGGACCAGGGTGAGCAGGACCGGGGCGAGGGCGAGCAGGCCGCACAGCAGGGCGTCCGTGCCGCCGCCGAGGCTCGACAGGGCGGCCAGCATCGCCACCGCGCCGCACGCGGCGACCGCCGCGTGCGGGGTCCAGGCCGCCCACTCCCGGGCCCGGCCCCGCAGCCGCCCGGTGATCGGGCCGTCGACGCCCGTCGGGGGCAGCGGGCGGTAGGCGAAGGCGTCGTGGAACAGGTCCTGCCG
Source organism: Streptomyces sp. NPDC026672 (assembly GCF_040638185.1). NCBI lineage: Bacteria > Bacillati > Actinomycetota > Actinomycetes > Kitasatosporales > Streptomycetaceae > Streptomyces > Streptomyces sp. NPDC026672. The sequence continues at coordinate 64,534 of NZ_JBEZXS010000027.1, read as the reverse complement.
CAGCCCGCGCAGGGCGTCCGCGGCGGCCCGGAACTCCGGGCTGCGCGGCCTGGCTGGACGCGGCGGCATCGGCTGCGTGTGCGTCGTCTCGGTCACGTCCGAAACGGTAGGCCGGGGCCGCGGTCGCCGTCGTCACCTGTGAGTCGGGTCATGCGGGGTCCTTCTCAGGTACTACGGCGGCGACGCCGGACCTCACCAGGCGAGCTGGGCGATCTCCTCGGCGACGACCGCGCAGGCGTCGGCGGCCGGGTCGATCAGCGGGAAGTGGCCGACGTCCTCCAGCAGCGTCAGGCCCACGACCTCGCCCGCCGCGGCGGCCGCCTCCGCGTACGCGTCGGCCACCTCCTGCGGCACGACGTCGTCCGTGCGGCCCTGGACCAGGGTGGTCGCGATGCCGGTGGGCAGCAGCTGGGCCGGGTCGGCGTACGGCTGGCGCTCCTTGAACAGGTCCTTCCCGCCCAGGAGTTGGAGCGCCGCGTCACCGCAGACGGCGAGCCGCCCGGCCGTCGCGAAGTCGGCGATCGGGGCGAGCGCGACGACACCGCGCAGGGCGGCCGGGGCGGGGGTGCGCCAGGGGGCGTCGGCGGGCAGGACATGGCGGGCCGCCGCCCACAGCGCGAGGTGGCCGCCGGCCGAGTGGCCGGTGATCACCGTGCGGCGCGGGTCGGCCTGCGGGAGGGCACCGCCGACCAGCGCGGGCAGCGCGTCCAGGGCGTCGGCGACGTCGTCGAAGGTGTCCGGCCAGCGGCCGGCGACGGGGGCGCCTCCGGCCTGCTCCGGAGCCGCCCCGCGCCGGTACTCCACGTTCGCCACGGCGAAGCCGCGGCGGGCCAGGTAACCGGCGAAGGGGGTGATGTGGCGGCGGTCGTAGGGCGCGCGCCAGGCGCCGCCGTGCAGCACCACGACCAGCGGGGCCGGGGCCGCCGGCTCCGCCGCGCGCGGGGCGTAGAAGTCGATCACCTGGTCGGGATGGTCGCCGTACGCCGCCGTGACGTCGGGGGCGACGGGCGGGTGCGAGAAGGCGGACTCCTCTTCGGCGGCTGCCCGGGCAGCGGCGGCGTCGTCCGGCATGCTCCAACCTCTCAGCGGCGTAATGGTGTTGGCGGACCAGGTGAGATGGCGGTGACGGTATCAGGCCAGCGACCTGGCCGATCTGGCGGTGGTCACGCCGGCCCCGGGGTCAGAGCACCTCCCCCAGGATCCTCGCCGCACGCTCCGCGTCCGCGAAGCCCACGTACAGCGGGGTGAAGCCGAAGCGGAGGACGTCCGGCTCCCGGTGGTCGCCGACCACACCGCGGGCGATCAGCCGCTTCATCACGTCGGCCGCCCCGGCGCAGCGCAGCGCGATCTGGCTGCCCCGTTCCGCGTGGGCGAGCGGGGTCAGGCACTCCACGGCGCCCTCGGGGACGTACGCCGAGACGCACTCCAGGAAGAAGTCCGTCAGCGCGAGGGACTTGGCGCGCACGGCCGCCACCGGCACGCCCTCCCAGACCTCCAGCGCCGCCTCCAGCGCGAGCATGGACAGGATGTCCGGCGTGCCCACGCGCCCGCGCAGCGCCCCGTCCGCCGGGGTGTACTCGGCCCGCATCCCGAAGGGCTCCGCGTGGGAGTTCCAGCCGGGCAGCGGGGAGTCGAAGCGGTCCTGGAGACCCCGGCGGACGTACAGGTACGCCGGTGAACCCGGGCCGCCGTTCAGGTACTTGTAGGTGCAGCCCACCGCCAGGTCGACCCCGTGCTCGTCGAGCCCCACCGGCAGCGCGCCCGCGGTGTGGCACAGGTCCCACACCGACACCGCGCCCGCCGCGCGCACCGCCGCGGTGAGCGAGGGCAGGTCGTACAGCCGGCCGGTGCGGTAGTCGACGTGGTTGAGCAGCACCGCCGCCGTCCGCCCGCCGACCGCGTCCGGCACCTCGTCCGGTGTCACGGGGCGCAGCGCGCACCCGGTCATCCGGGCCGCCGAGGCGGCGATGTACCCGTCCGTGGGGAAGGTGGTGGCGTCGACCAGGATCTCGTCCCGGCCCGCGCCCGCCATCCGCACCGCGCCCACCAGGGCCTTGAAGACGTTGACGCTCGTGGAGTCGCCGACCACGATCTGCCCCGGCGCCGCCCCGACCAGCGGGGCGATCCGGTCGCCGATCCGCTCCGGCGCGGTCCACCAGCCGCTCTCCTCCCAGGAGCGGATGCGCAGGTCGCCCCACTGCCGGCGCACCACGTCCTCGACCCGGCCGGGGACGTGCGCGGGCAGCGCGCCCAGCGAGTTGCCGTCGAGGTACACCACGTCGTCCAGGACGAAGCGCCCCCGCAGCGGGCCGAGTTCGTCGGCGGCGTCCAGCTTCTCCGCGCGCAGGGCGATCTCAGACATGGGACCTCGCCGTCCAGAGCTCCGGGAACACGTTCTTCTGCGCGCGCTTCTCCAGCCAGGCCACCCCGGCGGAGCCGCCCGTGCCGGGCTTGGCGCCCATCGCCCTGCGGGTGGCGACCAGATGGTCGTTGCGCCAGCGCCACACCAGTTCGCCGACGTCGGTCAACGCCTCGCCGAGACGGGCGAGTTCGGAGTTCTGGTCACCGGAGTAGACCGCCGTCCAGGCGGCTTCCACGGCGGGCGAGGGCTCGTGGCGCAGTGCCACGTCCCGGGTCAGCACCTCGTCGGGGATCCGGTGCCCGCGGCGCGCGAGGAGCCGTACCACCTCGTCGTACAGGCTCGGCTCGTGCAGGGCCTTCTCCAGCTCGGCGTGGACGCGCGGGGCGCCCCGGTGCGGCACCAGCATGGACGCGGACTTCTCGCCGAGCAGGAACTCCAGGCGCCGGTACATCGCCGACTGGAAGCCGGAGCCCTCGCCGAGGGCGGAGCGGTACGAGTTGAACTGGGCCGGGGTGAGCTGCCCGAGCGGCCTCCAGGAGGCGTTCAGCGCCTCCAGCTCACGGACCGACCGCTTGAGCGCGTCGATCGCCACCGGCACGTCGTCGGACCGCAGCGCCCGCGAGGCGGTCTCCCACTCGTGCACGATCACCGTGAACCACAGCTCCATGACCTGGGTCGTGACCAGGAAGACCAGTTCTCCGGGATCGTCCGAAAGGGTGTGCTGGAGATGGGTGAGCACGTCCGCCCGTACGTAGTCCTCGTACGGGGTCGTGCCCGCGAAGTCGAGATGCGGGGTCTCGGGCTCCTGAGTCTCCACGGACCGATGAGCCTGTTGGGACATCGCTGTCTCCTGCTGTACTCCGGGTGGCGGTCCGCCCCTGCCGATTCCGGCACGGGGGCCCCGGTCCCCACCGGCATCCTCCGTAATCCCCCTGGATACGGCAAGGCCCGCCCTGTGCCGGACGGGCCGCACCGGTCACCCGCCGCTCAGCCCAGGGTCTGGGCCGCGGTCGGCGAGGAGTCCTTCAGGAACTGCGTGCAGCGCTCGTACTCCTCCTGCTCGCCGATCGCCTGGGCGGCGCGGGCGAGCGCGTGCAGGGCGCGCAGGAAGCCGCGATTGGGCTCGTGCTCCCACGGCACCGGGCCGTGGCCCTTCCAGCCGCCCCGGCGCAGCGCGTCGAGGCCGCGGTGGTAGCCCGTACGGGCGTACGCGTACGACTCGACGACCGAGCCGCGCTCGAACGCGTCGTCGGCCAGCTGGGCCCACGCGAGCGAGGAGGTGGGGTACTTCGCGGCGACGTCCGCGGGGGCGGTGCCGCCCGCCAGGAGCTCACGCGGCTCCGGGTCGTCGGGCAGGTGGGTCGGGGGCGGGCCCCCGAGGAGGTTCTCGTGAATGCTCATGGCCTCCAGTCTGGTGCACGACGCGGCGAAGGGGAGCCCCGGCCGTCAGCCGCGGGGCCGTTCCAGGGGCGGGGAGGTCACGTTGCCGTGGGTGTGGCACTCGGGGTGGCGGCAGTCCGGGGTCGGCCTGCGGACCGTCGTGAAGGCGATCACGGCGCCCACGACGAGGACGCCCGCGCAGATCGGCATGGCCCGGTCGAACGCGGCGTCGAAGGCCGCCGCCGAGCGGTACGCCTCCGGGCCCATCCCGGCCAGCAGCGGCAGCGCCGCCACCGCGATCAGGCCGGCCGCGCGGGCCGCCGCGTTGTTGATGCCGCTGGCCAGGCCCGCCCGGTCGGTGTCGACCGAGGCCAGCACGGTGGCGGTCAGCGGGGCCACCAGGGTCACCATGCCGGCGCCCATCACGAGGAGCGCGGGCAGCACGTCGGCCAGGTAGTCGGCGTCCTCGCCCACGCGCAGCATCAGCAGCATCGCCGCCGCGCACAGCAGCGGGCCCGCGGTGAGCGGGATCCGCGGGCCGATCTTGTCGGCGAGGGCACCGGAGCGGGCCGAGAACAGCAGCATCAGCGCGGTGGTCGGCAGCAGGGCCGTGCCGGCCTGGAGCGCCGAGTAGCCGGCCACGACCTGGAGCTGGAGCGCGGTGAGGAAGAAGAAGCCGCCGAACGCCGCGTACACGCACAGGGTGACCAGGTTGACAGCCGTGAACTGGCGCGAGGCGAAGATGTCGGGCGGCATCATCGGGTCGGCCCTGCGGTGCTCGACGTACACGAACGCCACCCCGGCCACGACCCCCGCGAGCGCCGTGAGCGCGACGGCGAGGGAGCCCTCGGTCGCCTCGATCAGCGCGTACGTCACCAAGGCCAGCGCGAGGGCGGCGAGGACGGCGCCGAGAACGTCGAAGCGGCCGTGGGCGCGGCTGTCGCGCGACTCGGGGACGTGCCGCAGCGCGACGGGGGCGCACACCAGGGCCAGCGGCACGTTGAGCAGGAACACCCAGCGCCAGCCGGGGCCGTCCACCAGCCAGCCGCCCAGGAACGGGCCGACGGCCGCGCCGATGCCGCCGAACCCCGACCACAGGCCGACGGCGCGCGCCCGGTCGTCGGGGTGGAAGGACGCCTGGATGAGGGCGAGCGAGCCGGGCGTGAGCAGGGCGCCGCCGACGCCCTGGAGGGCGCGGGCCGCGATCAGCACGACCGCGTTCGGGGCGAGCCCGCACAGCAGGGAGGCCGCCGCGAACCAGACGACGCCGATGACGAAGACCTTGCGCCGGCCGTAGTGGTCGCCGAGGGAGCCGCCGAGCAGGATCAGCCCGGCCAGCGTGAGCATGTAGGCGTTGACCGTCCACTGGAGCGCGGCGAGGTCGGCGCCGAGGTCACGGCCGATGGTGGGCAGCGCGACGTTCACGACGGTCGAGTCCAGCATGGCCATGCTGGAGCCGAGCACCGTGGTGAACAGGATCCATCTGCCCTGGGGCGAGGCCAACCGGACGTCTGGCATGCCCCCAGGTATACAGCGAGCCCGGCCGTGGGGGCGCGGGCTCGCTGCGAAAAGGCGGGAAACTACTTGATCTTGTTGCCCGCGGAGCGCAGGTTCCGCGTGGCCTCGACGACCCGCTCGGCCATCGAACCCTCGGCGAGCTTGCCCCAGGTGCGCGGGTCGTAGGTCTTCTTGGAGCCGACCTCGCCGTCGACCTTGAGGACGCCGTCGTAGTTGCGGAACATGTGGTCGGCGATCGGACGCGTGAAGGCGTACTGGGTGTCGGTGTCGATGTTCATCTTGACGACGCCGTTCTCCAGCGCGGTCGCGATCTCCTGCTCGCTGGAGCCGGAGCCGCCGTGGAAGACGAAGTCGAACGGGGACTGCTTGCCGAACTTGGCGGCGACGCCGTCGCTCAGCTCCTTCAGCAGCTCCGGGCGCAGGACGACGTTGCCCGGCTTGTAGACGCCGTGCACGTTGCCGAAGGACGCGGCCAGCAGGTAGCGGCCCTTCTCGCCCAGGCCCAGCGCCTCGGCGGTGCGGATCGCGTCGTCGACCGTGGTGTAGAGGGAGTCGTTGATCTCGTGCGAGACGCCGTCCTCCTCACCGCCGGTCGGGGTGATCTCGACCTCCAGGATGATCTTCGCGGCGGCGGCCTGGGCCAGCAGCTCCTGCGCGATCGCGAGGTTGTCGGCCAGGGTCTCCGCCGAGCCGTCCCACATGTGCGACTGGAACAGCGGGTTGCGGCCGGCCTTCACGCGCTCCGCGGAGACCGCGAGCAGCGGACGGACGTAGCCGTCGAGCTTGTCCTTGGGGCAGTGGTCCGTGTGCAGGGCGACCGTCACCGGGTACTTCTCGGCGACGATGTGCGCGAACTCGGCCAGGGCGACCGAGCCGGTGACCATGTCCTTGCTGTACTGGCCGCCCAGGAACTCGGCGCCACCCGTGGAGATCTGGACGATGCCGTCGCTCTCCGCCTCCGCGAAGCCGCGCAGCGCCGCGTGCAGGGTCTGGGTCGAGGTGACGTTGATGGCCGGGTAGGCGAACTTGCCTGCCTTCGCCCGGTCGAGCATCTCGTTGTAGACCTCGGGGGTTGCGATGGGCATCTGTCCGCTCCTTGGGTGTGCGGGTCTGCGTGCTGCGTGCTGCGTGCTGCGTGCTGCGGCCCTGACCTAGAACCTTGGGGTGACATCGTCGTCGTCCCCATCTTTCCAGACATGGGCCGCTGCCCGGTGCCCCGGCCGAGGGGCGGACGGGGCGGTTTCCCAGGGAGCTCAGTCGAGACCGAGGTCGTCCTTGGAGTAGGCGAACCGGTAGGGCACTCCGGTGCCCTGCTCGATCTTCTCGGCGGCGCCGGTCGCCCGGTCGACGATGGTCGCCACGCCGACCACCTCGGCGCCGGCCTCGCGCACCGCCTCCACCGCGGTCAGCGGCGAACCGCCGGTGGTGGAGGTGTCCTCGACGACCAGCACCCGGCGGCCCTTGATCTCCGGGCCCTCCACCCGGCGCTGCAGTCCGTGCGCCTTCGCGGCCTTACGCACGACGAACGCGTCGAGGCGGCGGCCTCGCGCGGCGGCGGCGTGCAGCATCGCCGCGGCCACCGGGTCGGCGCCCATGGTGAGGCCGCCGACCGCGTCGAACTCCAGGTCGGCGACCAGGTCGAGCAGCACCTCGCCGACGAGCGGGGCGGCCTCTCCGTCGAGGGTGATGCGGCGCAGGTCGACGTAGTAGTCGGCCTCCAGGCCCGACGACAGGGTCACCTTGCCGTGCACCACGGCCTTGTCCTTGATCTGCTGAAGCAGCGTCCCACGCACGTCCGTCATGCCGACCAGCTTAGAGGCGGCGCCAGGACCAGGTGGTGGTGGCCTCCAGCGGCTCCAGCGGTGTGACCAGGCGCGGGAGGGTGTTGAGGCCGTTGGGCGGGCCGGTCTGCGGCTCCACGCAGACGGCCGCCTCCTGCTCGTCGTACACCACGACCCACTCCTCGGGGCTGGTCACCTCCAGCTCCAGCAGGCCCGGCCAGGTGAGGGTGACGCCGACGCCGCCGGGCATGCCGAAGCAGTCGTCCCAGGGGCCGGGCTCCGGGTCGATGCGGTTGCCGGTGGGGAGGTGGTCGTCGCCGCGCTCCTCCTGCCAGGCGGGGGTGAAGTCGAGCCGTGCGTCGCGACCGTCGAGGGTGCGGTTGAACCAGGGGTGCCAGCCGATCTGGGCCGGGAAGGAGGAGTCGTACGTCTCCACGGACATGGTCAGCGTCAGGGAGTCCTCGGTGAGGCCGACGACCTGGGTCACCCGGGCGGGATACGGCCAGGGGTCGACCAGGTCGTACGTGATGACGGCCTCGTCGGACGTGACGCGGGCGGTCTTCCAGGCACCGTCGCGGGCGGTGCCGTGGATGGCGTGCGGCGGGGAGTTGAGCGGCATCCGGTGGAGGGTCGCGCCGTTCAGGAAGCGGCCGTCCCTGATCCGGCCGCACCAGGGGACCATCGGGAAGCAGCCGAAGCGGTCGCCCTGACGGAGGAGTTCGGTGCCGGCGATCCGGAGGCTCGCGACACGGCCGCCGTTGCCGGGTTGTACGGCCGCTTCCACGTCGCCCACGCTCAGCGTGATGTCTTCGTTGCTCACGGGGCGACTTTACTGGGGGCCGGTTCCTCAGCGGCGTTTGCGCAGGGCCCGGCCAACGACGATCGCGGAGGCGACGACGAGGGCGGCGGCGGGGGCGGCCCAGCGGAGGGTGTTGGTCGCGGCGACGGTCTGGGGGGCGGGGACGGGGGCGTAGCGGCCGCGGGGCGGGGCGTGGTCGACTTCCTCGGCGCTGCGACCGATCATGGTCCGCCGCGCATGCCCCGCCTCGGCTCCGCCGTCGGCGGGGGTGGGGGCGGGTGTGGGAGCGGGGGGCTCCTGGGGAGCGGGGGTCTCCTGGGGAGCGGGCTCGCTCTCGACGGTCTCGGGGGTTTCGTCCGCCGCCGAGGCAGCCGCTTCGGCGGGCGGCAGTGGCTCCGACTCCTCGGCCTGCCCCGGCCGTCCCGACTCTTCCGCCTGTTCAGGCTGCCCCGGCCGCTCTGCCTGACCCGGCTGTTCCGGCTGCCCCGGCTGCTCTGCCTGTCCCTGCTGCCCCGCCTGCCCCTGCTGTTCCGCCAGGTTCTCCGTGAAGCGGGTCAGGAGGCGGACCGTCGTCGTCGCGATGGTGTCCGGGCGGAGGTCCGTGGCCCTGCCCGTGGCCCGCGTCGCCGTGGTGAACCGGGCGTTCGTGCCACCGGGGGCCGCCGTCAGGGTGAGCGTCACGGTCAGGGCCGCCGTCCCCGAACCCCGGGCCTCCGTCGCCTCGGCCTCCATCACGTACGTGCCGTCGGCCCGCTCGTCGAGGCGCAGCGTCCCGCGGTACGTCACCGAGTGATTGCCGAACCGCACCTTCAGGCGGCCGGTCAGTGGGTCCGCGCCCGCGTCCTGCTGGAGCCCCGGCACCGCCCGCGCGACCCGCGCGGGATCGGCCAGCGCCTCCCTGAGCCGCTCGGCCGGAACCGGAACGAAGACCTCGTGCTCCATGTCGGCTGAGCCTACCCACGTGTGGCCGGAACGTACCCCCGTCGTCACCCCCTCAGTACCGCGGGTGCACCAGCGTCGACGCCGGCAACTCCCGTACCCGCGTTCCCGCCGCCTCCGACGCGTCCGCGCTCAGCTCCGCCTCGGTCAGCGTGCGCGCCCGCGGCCCGCGCGGGTCAAGCAGCAGCTTCGGCGGCACCGCCCCGGCCCCCGCCAGCAGGAACCCCCAGTCGTGCGGTGTCCCCGACGCCCCCGCCGAGCGGTCGGGCCCGGACGGGAACCCCGCGTCGCGCCCCGGCACCCGGTAGGGCCGTGCGCACAGTCCCGCCGCCCGCATCGTCGCCTCGACCGTCCAGAACACGCGCGGGCGCGTCGACACCGGCCCCGCGTGGACGGCGATCCGCCCACCGGGCCGCAGCACCTGCCGGGCGAGCCCGTAGAACTCCTGCGAGTACAGCTTCGTGCTGTCCGTGATCCCGGGATCGGGCAGATCGGCGATCACCACGTCGTACGACGCCCGGGGCGCCCCGCGCAGCCACCGGAACGCGTCGCCGATCGTGACGTGCACGCGCGGGTCGTCGTACACGTGCTCGTTGAGCGTGGAGAGACCCGGGTCGCCGCGCGCCAACCGCACCAGCCCCGCGTCGAGTTCGACCACGTCGACCCGGCGCACGTCCCTCCAGCGCAGCGCCTCCCGCGCCGCGAGCCCGTCCCCGCCGCCCAGGACCAGCACCCGTGCGTGGGGACCGTTCATCGCCGGGTGGACCAGCGCCTCGTGGTACCGGCGTTCGTCGTGCCCGCCGACCCGCAGCCGCCCGTCCAGGAACAGGTCGAGCGGCCGGCCCCCGGTGCCGCCGGTGAGGACGACCTCCTGCACGTCGGTCTGGAGCGCGACGCGCACGTCCCCGCCGTACACCGCCTGCCGCGCGGCCCGTTCGAAGTCGCCGACGAGCGCGGCGGCCGTAGCGAGCAGGCCGAGGACGGCGAGGTTCGCGCAGAGCAGCAGCCAGCGCGCCCGCGGGCTCAGATCGCGCCGGAACAGACCGAGCACCAGGGCGCCGCCCGCTGCCACGTTGACGGCCCCCGTGACCAGCGCGCCCGTCAACTGGCCCAGGAACGGCAGCAGGACGAAGGGGAAGGCGAGCCCACCGGCCAGCGCGCCGACGTAGTCCGCCGCGAACAGGTCGGCGACCGCGCCGCCCGGGTCCTGGCGCCGGATGCGCTGGATCAGCTCCATCAGCAGCGGCACCTCGGCGCCGATGAGCAGCCCGATGGCGAGGGAGAACGCGACGAGCAGACAGCGCGGCCCGGCGGCCCACAGCCCGCCCCAGCCACCGGTCCACGCGAACACGGCGTAGAGGGCCATCGCGCTGCACCCGCCGACGAGGGCGAGCACCGCCTCCACCGCGGCGAAGCCGAAGGCCGCGCGCCGGCGCAGCCGCTTCGCCACGAGGGAGCCGATGCCCATGGCGAACACCATGACCGACAGCACGACGGACGCCTGGGTGACCGAGTCACCGATCAAGTACGAGGCGAGGGCGACGAGTTCGAGTTCGTACACCAGGCCGCAGGCGGCGCAGACGAAGACGCCCGCGAGGACGAGGAACCGGCCGGTCCCCGGCCGGACGGGCAACCGCGCGGGACCGCACCGGGGCGGCGGGGCGCCCGTCCGGGCGGGGGCGTGCGGTTCGATCACCCTGCGACGTTACGTCACGCGCCGCGTACGCTTCGTCACCCACACGTGTGGAACTGGTCGAACACAGCGGCTGGTTGGTTTACGCCGAGCCGTTCCCGACGACCGCCGCACCCGCCCCGTGCGACCCATGGGACCGGTCCGCGTCCGCGGGGTCGGTGGTCCGTGTGCGCACGCCCACCCTGGTGCGGGTGGCGACCAACTGCCCGTCCTGCGGGTACGCGTGCCACGTCCGCCAGTGGATCTGGCCCTCGTGCCGGTGGGCGAGCATCGCCGTGAACGCGTGGGGGCTGCCGGGGAAGACGCCCGCGAGGCCGTGCGGATGGTCGGAGACCAGGGCCAGCAACTCCTGGGCGCGGCCCGCGAAGGAGCCCGGCGAGAGGAGTTCGACGCGCGCCGCGAACTCGTACTCCCAGTCACCGAGGCGCTTGGCCACGCCGAGCGGCAGGGGGGTGCTGGACCCCGGGATGCAGGCCACCGTCTCCGAGCAGTCACCCCTGTCCTCCTCCAGCAGCACCTGGTGGGACGCGCCGAGCAGTCTCAACTGGAGCTTCGCCCCCGTCAGTTCGAGATCGAGGGTGGCCAGGGCGGGGAGCGGTTCGCGTCCCAGGGCCCAGGCGAGGTCGGCGGCGCGCGTATCTGTGTAGGAGGTGTTCAGGGTCGTGAGCATGGATCGGCTCCGCTAGCACGCAAGAGGAGTAGGAGGAATGTGTGGGGGGTCCGGCGCACCTCGGTCGACACCGCGGGATCGGCCACGTCAGCCCGGTCGCACCCGGCCGGCCCGGCCGGGGGGTGGGTGCCGCGGGGACGCCCGAGGGCTGCGTTGGTGTTTTAGAGGGAATCATGAACAGTGGCGCCGCCACAGCGTTTTTACCCAAGTTCGTCGGGTTTCCATCCCCCAGGTGACTACTCAGCTCATCTGTTCAGTTACGCCCCGCGCCCGGCGCGCACCTCCTACGCGGGGCGCACACCACCGCACCACGCGCCGGTCCCCCGTCCGGCGGACGGGCACGGCTCCCCCGCGCGCAAAGCGCCCGCCGGGTCCATCGGTCCCGGCGGGCGCTTCGTGCGGCTCGGATGTGGCTCCCCCTGGTGGGAGACAGCTGCCCCGTGTCAGCTGCCTCCGCCGCATCCGCCCCCGCCGCCGCACGACGAACCCCCACCGCAGGAGTGCCCCCCGCCGCAGGAGTGGCCCCCGTGACCGCCATGGCTGCTGTGCCCGCCGTGGCCGTGATGGCTGTTGTGACTGTTGTGGCCGCCCGGATCGCTGTGAACGCCCGGGTCGCTGGACGACCCGCCGACGGCCGCGCCGCCCGCCCACCAGCTGGTGTTGTCGTCGCTGCCGCCGCGCCGGATGCCGCCGCCCGAACCTCCGCGTCCGGACCCGCGACCCCCGTGCCGTACGACCCCGCGCCTGCTCCTGCGCGCCGCGCGCACCGCGGCCCCGAGCACGACCACGATCACCGCCAGGATGATGCCGAAGACCATGGCGCCACCCTCCCTTCCGTCCCCCGAAGCGGCCCCCCGTGGGCGCCTCGCCTGCCGTGCGGCCCTCGGTGCGACCGCCGTGTGCACGGGGGATGCCCGCCCGCCCCGACACCCAAAGCAGAGTTGAGGAAGTCCAGAGCTTGGGCGCAGGATGGCCCGCATGACCTCCAGCGCGCGCCCCCTCCTCAACCGCCGGCTCGCCGAGTTCGGGACGACGATCTTCGCCGAGATGTCGGCCCTGGCCGTCCGGACCGGATCGATCAACCTCGGTCAGGGCTTCCCCGACACCGACGGCCCGGAGGAGATCCGCGAGGCGGCGGTGCGCGCGCTGCGCGACGGCCGCGGCAACCAGTACCCGCCGGGACCGGGCGTCCCCGAACTGCGCACCGCGATCTCGGCGCACCAGCTGCGGTGGTACGGGCTGTCGTACGACCCCGACAGCGAGGTGCTGGTCACGGCGGGCGCGACGGAGGCGATCGCGGCGGCGCTGCTCGCCCTGGTGGAGCCGGGCGACGAGGTGATCGCGTTCGAGCCGTACTACGACTCCTACGCCGCCGGGATCGCCCTGGCGGGCGGCAGGCGCGTCCCGGTGACGCTGCGGCCGGACGGCGACACGTTCCGGCTCGACCTCGACGAGCTGCGGGACGCGGTGACCGACCGCACCCGGCTGCTGCTCGTCAACACCCCGCACAACCCGACGGGCACGGTGCTGACCCGCGAGGAGCTGGCGGCGATCGCCGAGCTGGCGGTGGAGCGGGACCTCCTGGTGGTGACGGACGAGGTGTACGAGCACCTGGTGTTCGACGACGCCACCCATGTGCCGCTCGCGACGTTCCCCGGCATGCGGGAGCGCACCCTCACGGTGGGGTCCTCGGGGAAGTCGTTCTCGTTCACCGGCTGGAAGGTCGGCTGGGTGACGGGGACGCCCGAACTGGTGGGGGCGGTGCGCGCGGTCAAGCAGTTCCTGACGTACGTGAGCGCGGGCCCGTTCCAGTACGCCGTCGCCGAGGCGCTGGCGCTGCCCGACTCCTACTTCGCCGAGTTCACGGAGGGGATGCGCAGGAAGCGGGACCTGCTGTCGGCGGGGCTTGCGGAGGCCGGCTTCTCGGTGTTCCGCCCGGCGGGCACATACTTCGTCACGACGGACATCCGCCCGCTCGGCGAGAAGGACGGCTTCGCCTTCTGCCGCGCCCTGCCGGAACGCGCGGGCGTGGTGGCCATCCCGAACGCGGTCTTCTACGACGACAGCAACGCCGGCGCCTCCTTCGTCCGCTTCGCCTTCTGCAAGCGGGAGGCCGTCCTGGAGGAGGCGGTGTCCCGCCTGGGCCGTCTGTAGCACCGCGCCGGAGGCGGAACCGTTCGCCCCGCCGTTGTCACGTCGCCACGCCGTCCCCCCGTGAAGCGCACACGGTCGGACCCGTAGGGGTCGCGGGGTGTGTCGGTGCGTTGCAGGGTGCGGAGGTGTGAGCCACCTCAGTACCACTCTCCCCCCGCCCGCGGTCGCCCAGCCGGAACGGGTGCGGAGGATGTCGTTCGCCGCGGGCGGCGGTCTCGCCCTCGGGGTCTTCGTCCTCGCCCGGCTCATCGGCGCTGCCGTGCTCGCGTTCGTCTCCTGGGCCACCGGACGCTCACCGCTCGCGCTGCTCGGCCGGTCCTGGGACTCCGCGTGGTACCTGGGGATCGCGGCCCACGGCTACACCCGCACCCTGTACTTCCGGCCCGGCGTCGTCCACAGCGACCTGGCGTTCTTCCCGCTCTACCCGGCGCTCGTGCGGACCGTGACCGCCCTGACGCCGCTCGGCGCGGGCGCCGCCGGGCTCGTGGTGTCCTGGACCGCCGCCGCCGTGGCCGCCTGCGGCGTCTACGCGGTGGGCGCCCGTCTGCACGGCCGCGCCACCGGCACCGCGCTGGTCCTGCTGTGGGGGCTGCTCCCGCACTCCGTGGTGCTGTCGATGGCGTACACGGAACCCGTGCTCACCGCGTTCGCCGCCTGGTCCCTGTACGCCGTGCTGTGCGGCAACTGGCTGTGGGCGGGCACCCTGGCCGCGCTCGCCGGTCTGTCCCGGCCCAACGGCTTCGCGGTCGCCGCCGCCGTCCTCGCCGCGGCGGCCTGCGAGGCGTGGCGCCGGCGCGGCCGGGTTTCCCACAGGCTGTGGACGGGCACGGCGCTCGCCCCGCTCGGCTGGACGGCGTACGTCCTGTGGGTCGGCCGGCGCACGGGCGACCTGCTCGGCGGCTACTTCGAGGTGCAGCGCCTGTGGGGCTCGACGTTCGACCTGGGCCGCGGCTCACTGCGCTTCGTGTACGACCTGCTGCTGCACGGGAACCGGTTCGTCTTCCCGATGACCATGGTGATCGTCGCGGCGGCCGTGCTGCTGTACACGCTGCTGCTCGCCGACCGGGCCCCGCTCCCGCTGCTCGTGCACAGCGGTGTCCTGCTGCTCATCGTGCTCGGCGGCTCGGGCTTCTTCGAGTCCAAGCCGCGCTTCCTGCTGCCCGCGTTCCCGCTGCTGCTGCCGCTGGCCCGCGCGCTGGTGCGGACGGCACGAGCCCGGCCCTGGCACGCCACCACGGTGGTCTGCGCCCTGGCCGGGCTCTCCTTCGGGTACGGCGCGTACCTCGTCGTGATCGCGGACACGCCGCTCTAGGACAGGCTCCGGGACGAAGGGCTCACTCCTCGTCGTCCCCGGGCTCGTCCGCCTCGTTGACCTCCTGCTCCAGGCCGAGCTGTTCGACGAGCCACTTGTCGAACTCGATCGCGGCCCGCACCCAGCTGACCGTGGAGGAGACGAAGTGGTTCAGGTCGACGCCGGTGCCGATCAGCATCTGCGCCTCGCCGATGAGGCGGACGGTGCCGTCGTCGTGGGTGTGGCTGTACACCTTGGGCCACAGCGTCCTGCGGTTCCAGTCGTCGATGGACTCCAGGAGCTGCGGCTTCTCGTCGATCTTGTGGGGACGGTCGTAGAAGGTCCGCACCGAGAAGACCGCCTGTTCGGCCTCCCCGCGGAACATGAAGTACGTACGGAACTGCTCCCACGGCGCCGCGAGGTCACCCTCGTCGTCGACGACGTACTTGAGCTCCATCTGGTCGAGGAGCTGCTTCACGAGGTCCTGATCCGGGACGACGGGGCCCGCCGGTCCTTGGGGCTGCGGCTCGGGCTGGCCCCCGAAGTTCGGAATCGAGGACGGGTCGATGCTCACCGTGTTTTTCCCTTCGTACGGATTCCGCCATCCTCCCCCATGCGGGGAGGGGGGTGGCAAGCCCCGCCGGGGTCTGTCGGCCCGCGGTCGGCCTGATCCGGCCGGTGATGACGCCCTCGGCGAACAGCGCGGCGGCCCGCCCCCGGGGACGAGGGGCGGGCCGCCGCGCGGCGCGGCACCCGTCAGAGCGTCTTGCCGGTGGCGGGGCCGACGAGCAGGCCGTCGCCGAAGGCGTCCACCCGGACGGTGTCGCCGTCCTTGACCTCGCCGGACAGGATCTCCTTGGCGAGCCGGTCGCCGATCGCCGTCTGCACAAGCCGGCGCAGCGGCCGGGCGCCGTACGCCGGGTCGTTGCCCTCGTCGGCGAGCCAGGCCAGTGCCTCCGGGGTGACGTCCAGGGTGAGGCGCCGTTCGGCCAGCCGCTTGGCGAGCCGGTCGATCTGGAGCCGGGCGATCCGGGCCAGCTCGTCGCGGTTCAGCGCCGAGAAGACGACCAGGTCGTCGAGCCGGTTCAGGAACTCCGGCTTGAAGGAGGACCGCACGACCTCCAGCACCTGCTGCCGCTTCTCCTCCTCGCCGGTCAGCGGCTCCACCAGGAACTGGCTGCCCAGGTTGGAGGTCAGCACCAGGATCGTGTTGCGGAAGTCGACCGTGCGGCCCTGCCCGTCGGTCAGCCGTCCGTCGTCGAGCACCTGGAGCAGGATGTCGAAGACCTCGGGGTGCGCCTTCTCCACCTCGTCGAGCAGGATCACGCTGTACGGCCGCCTGCGCACCGCCTCGGTGAGCTGGCCGCCCTCCTCGTAGCCCACGTACCCGGGGGGAGCGCCGACCAGCCGGGCCACGCTGTGCTTCTCGCTGTACTCCGACATGTCGATGCGGACCATGGCCCGCTCGTCGTCGAAGAGGAAGTCGGCGAGCGCCTTGGCGAGCTCGGTCTTGCCGACACCCGTCGGGCCGAGGAACAGGAACGAACCGGTGGGCCGGTCGGGGTCGGCGATGCCGGCCCGGCTGCGGCGCACCGCGTCGGACACGGCCCGCACGGCCTCGCCCTGGCCGATGAGCCGGCGGCCCAGCTCCTCCTCCATGCGCAGCAGCTTCTGCGTCTCGCCCTCCAACAGGCGCCCGGCGGGGATGCCGGTCCAGGAGGCGACGACGTCGGCGATGTCGTCGGGGCCGACCTCCTCCTTGACCATCGTGTCCCGGGCGACCTCCTCCTCGGCCTCCGAGGCGGCCTCCAGGTCGCGCTCCAGCTGCGGGATCTCGCCGTAGAGCAGCTTGGAGGCGGTGTCGAAGTCGCCGTCGCGCTGGGCGCGTTCGGCCTGGCCGCGCAGTTCGTCGAGCTTCTCCTTCAGCTCGCCGACCCGGTTGAGGGACTGCTTCTCCTTCTCCCAGCGGGCGTTGAGACCGCGCAGCTCCTCCTCCTTGTCGGCGAGGTCGCGGCGCAGCTTCTCCAGGCGCTCCTTGGACGCCTGGTCGGTCTCCTTGCTGAGGGCCAGCTCCTCCATCTTCAACCGGTCGACGGCGCGCTGGAGTTCGTCGATCTCCACGGGCGAGGAGTCGATCTCCATGCGCAGCCGGGAGGCCGCCTCGTCCACGAGGTCGATGGCCTTGTCGGGCAGGAAGCGGGAGGTGATGTAGCGGTCGGACAGGGTCGCGGCGGCCACCAGGGCGCTGTCCGCGATCTGCACCTTGTGGTGGGCCTCGTACCGGCCCTTGAGGCCGCGCAGGATGGCGATGGAGTCCTCGACGCTCGGCTCGGCGACCAGCACCTGCTGGAAGCGCCGCTCCAGCGCGGGATCCTTCTCGATGCGCTCGCGGTACTCGTCCAGGGTGGTCGCGCCGACCATGCGCAGCTCGCCGCGGGCCAGCATGGGCTTGAGCATGTTGCCGGCGTCCATGGCGGAGTCGCCGCCGGCGCCCGCGCCGACGACCGTGTGCAGCTCGTCGATGAAGGTGATGATCTGCCCGTCGGAGTCCTTGATCTCCGCGAGCACGGTCTTCAGCCGCTCCTCGAACTCACCGCGGTACTTGGCCCCGGCGACCATCGCGCCGAGGTCGAGGGCGACCAGCCGCTTGTCCTTCAGGGACTCGGGCACGTCGCCCTTCACGATCCGCTGGGCGAGCCCCTCCACGACGGCGGTCTTGCCGACGCCGGGCTCCCCGATCAGGACCGGGTTGTTCTTCGTACGACGGGACAGCACCTGCACGACCCGGCGGATCTCCTGGTCCCGGCCGATGACGGGATCGAGCTTGCCCTCCCGTGCGGCGGCGGTGAAGTCGGTGCCGAACTTCTCCAGGGCCTTGTACTGGCCCTCGGGATCGGCGGTGGTCACGCGGCGTCCTCCCCTCGCCCTGCGGAACGCGTCGAGCAGCTTCTTGGCGGTGGCCCCCTGCTGCTTGAGCACCTCGCCCGCGGCCCCGCCCTTCTCGGCGATCCCGATGAGCAGGTGCTCGGTGGAAAGGTACTCGTCCCCCAGGTCCTTGGCGCGCTCGCCCGCGTCGGCGATCACGGCGAGCAGCTCGCGGTTGGGCTGGGGCGGCGCCACGGTCGACCCGGTGACACTGGGCAGCGCGGCCAGGGCCCGTTCGGCGCCGGAGCGCACGGCCGCCTGGTCGGCGTCGACGGCGGCGAGCAGATCGGTGATGTTCTCGTTGTCCTGCCCCTGGAGCAGGGCCAGGAGCAGGTGGGCGGGCGTCAGATCCGGGTGCCCGTCCGTGACGGCCCGGTTCCCGGCCGCGTTGATCGCGTCCCGGCTCCTGTTGGTCAGCTCGGCGTCCACGTTCGCGTTCTCCTCCTCGGCGGCGGCCCGTCGGCCGTCTCTCCCCTGTCTCCCAGTGCTGACTTAACCAACGTACACAAAGTTGAGTCTATTCCACTCAAGGTTCGCGCGGGAGAGGGGCGGGTGGGTGCCGGACACCGTCAGGGGTTAGCTTCCGGGACATGAGCAGATACTCCGTGGACCCGGGCGCCCCGGACGCGCCGTACCTCGCCTTCTGGCGGGAGCGCCACCTGTGCACCCTGACCACGCTCCGTCCGGACGGCAGCCCGCACGTGGTGCCCGTCGGGGTGACGTACGACCCGGAGGCGGGGCTGGCGCGGGTGATCACGAACAAGGCGAGCACCAAGGTGGCGCACGTGCTCGCGGCCGGGGAGGAGGGCGCCCGGGTCGCCGTGTGCCAGGTGGCGGGGCGGCGCTGGGCGACCCTGGAGGGGCGGGCCTTCGTCCGCACCGACCCGGAGCGGGTCGCGGAGGCGGAGCGGCGCTACGCCGAACGCTACGAACGGGAGCCCGCGCCCAACCCGTCACGGGTGGTCATCGAGATCACGCTGGAACGGGCGCTGGGGCGCGGCTGACGGCTTTCGGCCACTGTGAAAACACGGCGAGGGCACGACATGTCCCCAGAAACTGCAGCGGCGTCACCGTGTTCAGGTCACGGTGACGCCGCTGCGGGGGGAAGCACCTGAGCGATCTGTTACGACGGGGGAATCGCGTCAGGCACTGCGGGGGGTGGCCGAGATCGTCCTCACGTCCGAGACATCCGGCTCAGCCAGCCGGTGGTCTCGTTGGTCAAGGTTCACAAAGATCATTCCGTACCGGATGGCGCAGCGCACGGGCTGTGGGGCCCCACGCGGCTTACGCAGGCACCGGTACGCCCGTACGTCCTCGTCCTCGTCCCGCGTGACCACGACAGGCTCGCCGAACACGGTCACCATCAGGGAGTCACCGCTGTGGGGGATGGCGGTGGCCAGGTCGATGAAGTGCCAGCCCGAGCGATAGGCGGTGGCCATCTCGCGGCGGAAGGATCGGTCGTCGGGAGGGATGGTCACGTCAGCTCCCGGCTCCGTCTGCCGGCGCGATCGGCCACGAGGTGTTGTCCTCTCCCATGGGCGACGCCACGATCGCGGGCCAGCTGGTGTTCGCCCGCACCTCGTCCTTCGCGCCGGAGAAGCCGCTCAACGCTCCCGCGGCGACGAGGGCGGAGAAGGCGGCGACAAGCACCGAGCGAAGCATTTTCTTACGCATAGTCGGCTTCGTCCTCACTTGAAGGTCCCCTTTTCCCCCGTCAGGTACGACGATGGCTCATTCGGACACGTCATGGCCACACAATCGGTGCATCATGTTCCTGCATGTTCAGGACCCTGGGGGGTGGAGATTTGGCAACGAATCGCATAAAAGCGACACATCCCCATGCGGTGACGGAACTGTGTGAGGAAGGCGGTCGCATTTATGCCGCCGCTCTGCGCGCGGGACGCGTCACGCGCGCGGACGCGGAAGTCGCCCCTTGCCTCATGGAGTTCGCGCTGCTCCACCCCGACCCCGACGACCCCGACTGGCTGCGTCCGGTGCCCCCCGCGGTGGCCCTCGCGCACCGGCTGGGGCCGCTGGAGCGCGAGATATCCGAGCGCCGGCGGCTGTCCGTGGAACTCGCCGACGTCTTCCAGCCGTTCCTCACGCTCAGTGCGCACGCACCGGCGGCGAGCGACTCCATCGCGCTGCTGGAGGGCGGCGACCGCATCAACGCGGCGCTCAACCTCGCGACCGAGCAGTGCCAGACGGAGGTGCTCACGGTCCAGCCCAGCGACCGGATCTCCGAGCGCAGCGTGCTGCGCGGGCTGGAGCGCGACCGGCCGCTGATCGAGCGCGGGGTGCGCATCCGCACGCTGTACCAGCACACCGCCCGGCACAGCCCGGAGAAGCTGGCCTACGCGGCGCACCTCGCGGACGGCAAGGCGGAGTACCGGACCATCGACGAGCTCGTGGAGCGGCTGATCATCTGCGACGAGACCGTGGCGTTCATCCCCATCCGCGACGACCAGCAGGTCGCCCTGGAGCTGCGCCAGCCCGGCCTGGTCCGCTACCTGATCAAGGTCTTCGAGTTCATGTGGAGCCGCGCGGTGCCGCTGAGCACCGGCGGGCCGTACGAGACCGCCCGCGACGGCATCACCGACATCCAGCACTCCATCGCCAAGCTCCTGGTGGAGGGCCACGTCGACGAGGCGATCGCGCGCCGCCTCGGCATGAACGTGCGCACCTGCCGGGCCCACATCGCCAAGCTCGCCCAGTCCCTCGGCAGCGGCAGCCGCGCCCAGCTCGGCTATCTGATAGCCCAGTCGGGGATCCTGGACCAGGACGTCCCGCCCGCCCCCCGCCGGCCGACCACGCCCTGACCCCCTCCGGGCCCCGGACACCGCGCGGCCCACGCGGGGCCGGTGGACACCGCGCGCACCACACGGGGTCAGCGGACGCCGCGGGTCTCCGGGTCCACGACGGCCACCGTGGGCTCCCCCGCGGGGCGTGGGGCGCCGTCCAGGCCCACCTGGGCGATGCGGACGCCCAGCTGGGTACGGCTCGCCGCGCCCAGGGTCTCCGAGAGGCGGGCGATGTGCGCGCGGCAGGTGCGGACGCTGATGCCGAGCCGCTCCGCGATCACCGCGTCCTGGTGCCCCTCCGCGAGCAGCGCCGCTATGGACTGCTCCCGGTGCGAGATGCCCTCGATGCCGGTGTCCGGCAGCGCGGCGGTGAGCGGGATCGCGAGCCGCCACAGCCGCTCGAACACCGTCACCAGGTACTCGACCAGCGCCGGGTGGCGCAGTTCCAGCGCCATCGTGCGGTCCGCGTTGGCCGGGATGAACGCCACCGTGCGGTCGAAGAGGATCAGGCGGTCGATCACCTCGTCCAGGGTGCGCGCCTCGACCGCGTCGCCCATCAGCTCCAGGTAGTTCAGCAGCCCCTGCCCGTGCCGGGCGACGTGCGTGTACAGGTCGCGCATCCGCACGCCCCGCCCGCGCAGCTCCAGCGCCCGGTGCAGCCCCTCGGTCAGCTCCGCCTCACGCCGGATGCCGCCCGGCTGCACGGTGAGCACCTCGTGCGTGCACGCCTCGGTCGCCTCGTCCATCGCCGCCTGGATCCGGGACAGCCCGTCCAGGACCCGTATCGAGGTGCCCTCCGCCGAGGCCGACGCCGTCGCCTGGAGCTGGCGGCCGAGTCCGGCGTACCGCTCGAACGCGGCGACCGCCGACCCCACCCGCCGCTGGCTCTCCCGGACCTCGTCGTAGACCCCGCGCAGCAGCCGGGTCATGACCTCCTGCGGGGAGGTCGGCACCAGCCAGTCCATGTCGTCGGGGTCGGGGTGCAGCAGGGCGAGTTCGAGGAGGCAGGGCACCGGGCCGGCGTCCGTGCGCGGCACGCGCCCCCGCCGTACGGCCCGGGAATACACGCGATCCCCGGCCTCGCACAGTCGGTCGGCACCGTGTGGATGCTCCTCCGTCCCGTGCCTGGCCATCGCCCATTTCACCCCCGGTCAACCGCCACTTCCGCAGCGCAACTATGCGCGGAGGACACCGGCTCCGCAACACGGCTCCTCGCACCGGGGCCGTCGGGATGCACCACTGTGCCCCGCTTCCTCCCGGCCTCACCCCCGCCCTTTGCAGGAAGGTGACGGGGCTCGACGCTACGAAAGCCGTGGGGATGTAAAGCGCTTGCGGGCCGTGCGGGAGAGTGGCCGAATCGCCGCACCGGGGCAGGGGGTTCGTCCGCTTTGCGGGACAGCGATCACCGTAGGGGTGGCCGGATCGGGACCGTGGGAAAACGCCGCCCCCGCACGCCGTCGACGGGCGTGCGGGGGCGCGGCGGAAGAAATATCCGAAGATGCCGGTGGAGTTCACCCGCCGGTGTTCACACCGGGGGCGTGAACACCGCGGCGGCGCGGGCTACTTGATGCCGTTGGCGACGCAGTCCGCCTTGTACTTGGCGGTGCAGATGTCGGAGGCCTTGTAGATGCCGTCCGCGATGACGGTGTCCTTGATGGTGCTCTTGGTCAGCGCGCTCACCTGGACCAGCTGGGCCGGGATGCCCTTGTTGGTGGGGCTGTTGACCTTGTCGCGGGTGAGGGCGTCGAACTGGATGTCCTTGCCCTGGATCTTGGCGACGGCCATCTCGGCGGCGGCCTCGGCCTCGTCCGGGTAGGACTTGTACACGCTCATGTACTGCTCGCCGGACAGGATCCGCTGCACGGCCTCAAGTTCGGCGTCCTGACCGGTGATCGGCGGCAGTTCGGTGACCCCGGCGTCCTTGAGGGCCGTGATGATGCCGCCCGCCATGCCGTCGTTGGCGGAGTAGACCGCGGCGATGTTGTCCTTGCCGATCGATTGGATCGCCTGGGCCATGTTGGCCTGGGCGTTCTCCGGCTTCCAGTCCTTGGTGTCGAAGGACGCCGCGATCGTCACCTTGCCGTTCAGCTCGGAGAGCGCGCCCTCCTTGAACTGCTTGGCGTTCGGGTCGGTCGGCGAGCCGTTCATCATGACGATCTTGTCCGAGCTGTCGGCGTCCGGACCGAGCGCCTCCAGCAGCGTACGGCCCTGCACCTCTCCCACGAGCTCGTTGTCGAAGGAGATGTAGGCGTCGATCGGACCCTCGGCCAGCCGGTCGTAGGCGATGACCGGGATGCCCGCGTCCTTGGCCTTCTTGACCTGGTCGGCGATGGCGTGCGCGTCCACCGCGTCGAGCAGGATGACGTCGACGTGGTCGTCGATCATCTTCTGCATCTGGGACGCCTGCTTGTCCGCGTCCGCGCCGGCGTTGGCGTACTCGACCCGGCCCTGCTTGCGGGTGAGGTCGGCCACCTTCTGCTTGATGATGGGGTAGTCGAACTTCTCGTACCGCGTGTTCGCCGTCTCGGGCAGCAGCAGCCCCAGGGTGACGTCGTTGCCCTTCGTCGGGCTCGCGTCGCCCGTGCCCCCCGTCGCGTTCAGTACGCCGCAGCCGGCGAGCGAGAGGACCATCGTGGATGCTGCCACGGGTATGGCGATACGACGCATTCGAGGCTCACTTCAGGTGCGTTTTGGACGTGGGGGCTGCTATGCGGCCCAGATGACTGAAAAGCCAACGCGCCAGCCGCACCCGCCGTCAAGCGGAACTACTTAACGAGTGCGCAACACCACGCTCCGCTGCGCCTGTGAAGGTTGAGCGGAACCCCCTGCAAACACCCTTTACCGACCCTACACCGAGGGGGAGTTACGCACCCACGCGGGACGACCGCCACGACGGCACGACACGGGGCGGCGGCACGCCGGGGCAACACGAAGGGGCCGGAAGGCTTGAACCTTCCGACCCCTTGACCAAGAACCAGCCGCACCCGACGTCAGTCGTCGTCAGTCGTTGGACTGCCTCTTCGGTCGCCACACGACGAGCGCACTGGTCTGCTGGACCTCCTGGTACGGCACCAGGTCGCGCCGGTACGACGCGTGCACCGCGGCCTCGCGCTGCTGCATCGCGGCGGCCGCGCCGTCCAGTGCCGCCTCCAGCTCCGCCACCCGGGACTGCAGCGCGGCGACCTGGTTCTCCAGTTCGATGATGCGCTTGATGCCGGCCAGGTTTATGCCTTCGTCCTGCGACAACGCCTGCACCTGGCGGAGCAGTTCGATGTCCCGGGCCGAGTAGCGCCGGCCCCGGCCCGCGGTGCGGTCCGGGGAGACCAGGCCCAGCCGGTCGTACTGACGCAGCGTCTGCGGGTGCAGGCCGGAGAGCTGGGCCGCCACCGAGATGACGTAGACCGGGGTCTCTTCGGTCAGTTCATAAGGGTTACGCCGACGGCCGTCCATCACCCTCAAGCTCCCTTCGCGGCCTCGAACAGCTCCGCCCGCGGATCCTCGCCCGCGGTCGCCTCGCGATACGCCTCCAGCGCGTCACGAGCCTTCCCCGCCAGGTCCTTGGGAACACTCACCTCGACGGTGACCAACAGGTCCCCGCGGGTTCCGTCCTTGCGGACCGCGCCCTTGCCGCGGGCGCGCATCGTGCGCCCGTTGGGGGTGCCCGGGGGCAGCTTCAGGGTCACGGGGGGACCGCCGAGCGTCGGGACCCGGACCTCGCCGCCGAGGGCCGCCTCCGCGAACGTCACCGGCACGGTGACCGTCAGGTTGTCGTCCTTGCGCCCGAACACCGGGTGCTCGCCGACGTGCACCACCACGTACAGGTCGCCCGCCGGGCCGCCGCGCTCGCCCGGGGCGCCCTTGCCGCGCAGCCGGATGCGCTGGCCGTCCGTCACCCCCGCGGGGATGCGGACCTGCATGGTCCGGGACGACTTGGCACGACCGCTGCCCTTGCACTCCAGGCAGGGGTGCTCGGCGATCAGACCGCGGCCCTTGCAGTCGGGGCAGGGGTCGGTGAGCGAGAAGCCGCCGCCCGAGCCCCGTGCCACCTGGCCCGTGCCGACGCAGGTCGGGCACACACGCGGCGTGCCGTTCTTGTCGCCGGTGCCCGAACACGCCTTGCAGGCGGCCTGCGAGGACATCCGCAGCGGGACCGTGGCGCCCTCGATGGCCTCCGTGAAGCTCAGCGTGACCTCGGACTCGATGTCCTGGCCGCGCCGGGGCTGTGTGCGCGTGCCCGCGCCGCCGCCCCGGTTGAACAGGCCGCCGAGGACGTCGCCGAAGCCGCCGCCGAAGCCACCGCCCGCGCCCTGCGCGCCGCCCGCGCCGCCGCCACCGGCGCCGCCGAACAGGTCACCCAGGTCGAAGTTGAAGCTGCCGCCGCCCGCGCCCGGCCCCGGGCGGAACCCGCCGTTGCCGAAGAGGGCGCGCGCCTCGTCGTACTCCTTGCGCTTCTTGGGGTCCCCGAGGACGTCGTTCGCCTCGGAGATCTCCTTGAAGCGCTCCTCGGCCCGGGTGTTGCCCTTGTTGGCGTCCGGGTGGTACTCGCGGGCGAGCTTCCGGTACGCCTTCTTGATCTCGGCCTCGGTGGCGTCCTTGGGGACGCCGAGGACCTTGTAGTAGTCCTTCTCGATGAAGTCCTTGGTGCTCATCCCCGACGTCCCTCCTTCCTGTCCTCCGCGATCCTGTCCTTCGCGATGACGTCAGCCCTCCTCCGGGCCACCGCTCTCCTTGTCCTCGGCCGCCGGAGCCTCGTCGGCGGACTCGGCCTTGGCGGCCGCGCCGGGCTGCGGTTCGGCGACGGCCACCCGCGCGGGGCGGATGGTGCGCTCGCCGATGCGATACCCGGGCTGGAGAATCGCCACGCACGTCGTCTCCGTGACGTCGGGCGCGTACGAGTGCATCAGGGCCTCGTGGACCGTCGGGTCGAAGGGCTCGCCCTCCTTGCCGAACTGCTGGAGGCCCATCTTGGCCGCGACCGTCTCCAGCGACTCCGCGACGGACTTGAAACCGCCGACGAGTTCGCCGTGTTCCCGGGCGCGGCCGATGTCGTCGAGCACGGGCAGGAGTTCGGTCAGGAGGTTCGCGATGGCGATCTCCCGGACCGCGACCCGGTCGCGCTCGACACGGCGGCGGTAGTTCTGGAACTCGGCCTGGAGGCGCTGGAGGTCCGCCGTGCGCTCGTTGAGCGCCGTGCGCACCTGGTCCAGCTGGGCGACCAGACCGGCGTTCTGGCTTGCGTCCCCGGCCGGGGCCGCCGCCTCCTCCGCGGAGGGGGAGGCGGCCTGCGGCTCGGCGTCATCGGGGGTGGCGCCGGAGGGGACGTCGGGCTTCTCCTCGAAGCCCGGGGTCTCCTCCGTCACGCGGCACCGTCCTTGCGCTCGTCGTCGACGATCTCGGCGTCCACCACGTCGTCGTCGGCCTTCGGGGCCTCGGCGCCGCCGGCGGCGGCCTGCCCGGCCTGGGCGTCGGCGTACATGGCCTGGCCGAGCTTCTGGGAGACGGCCGCGACCTTCTCGGTGGCCGTGCGGATCTCGGCGGTGTTGTCGGCGGCGGCGGAGTCGCCCTTGAGCTTCTCCTTCAGCTCGGCGATGGCGGACTCGACCTCGGTCTTGATCTCGCCCGGGACCTTGTCCTCGTTGTCCTTGAGGAACTTCTCCGTCTGGTAGACGAGCTGCTCGCCCTGGTTGCGGGTCTCGGCGGCCTCGCGGCGGCGGTGGTCCTCCTCCGCGTACTGCTCGGCCTCCTGGCGCATCCGGTCGACCTCGTCCTTCGGCAGCGACGAGCCGCCGGTGACGGTCATCTTCTGCTCCTTGCCGGTGCCGAGGTCCTTCGCCGTGACGTGCATGATGCCGTTGGCGTCGATGTCGAAGGACACCTCGATCTGCGGGACGCCGCGGGGCGCCGGCGGCAGACCGGTCAGCTCGAACATCCCGAGCTTCTTGTTGTACGCCGCGATCTCGCGCTCGCCCTGGTAGACCTGGATCTGCACCGACGGCTGGTTGTCCTCGGCCGTGGTGAAGATCTCCGAACGCTTCGTCGGGATCGTGGTGTTGCGCTCGATCAGCTTGGTCATGATGCCGCCCTTGGTCTCGATGCCGAGGGACAGCGGGGTGACGTCGAGGAGCAGGACGTCCTTGACCTCGCCCTTGAGGACACCGGCCTGGAGCGAGGCGCCGATGGCGACGACCTCGTCCGGGTTGACGCCCTTGTTGGCCTCCTTGCCGCCGGTCAGCTCCTTGACGAGCTCGGCGACGGCGGGCATACGGGTCGAGCCGCCGACGAGGACGACGTGGTCGATCTCGCTGAGCGAGATGCCGGCGTCCTTGATGACGTTGTGGAACGGGGTCTTGCAGCGCTCCAGCAGGTCCGCGGTCAGCTGCTGGAACTGGGCGCGGGTGAGCTTCTCGTCCAGGTGCAGCGGGCCCTCGGCGGACGCCGTGATGTAGGGCAGGTTGATCGAGGTCTCGGTGGACGAGGACAGCTCGATCTTGGCCTTCTCGGCGGCCTCGCGCAGCCGCTGGAGGGCCATCTTGTCCTTGGACAGGTCCACGCCGTGACCGGACTGGAACTGCTTGACCAGGAAGTCGACGATGCGCTGGTCCCAGTCGTCACCACCGAGGTGGTTGTCGCCGTTGGTGGCCTTCACCTCGACGACGCCGTCGCCGATCTCCAGCAGGGACACGTCGAAGGTGCCGCCGCCGAGGTCGAAGACGAGGATAATCTGCTCGTCCTTGTCGAGGCCGTACGCCAGCGCGGCCGCGGTGGGCTCGTTGACGATGCGCAGGACGTTGAGGCCCGCGATCTCGCCGGCCTCCTTGGTGGCCTGGCGCTCCGAGTCGTTGAAGTACGCCGGGACGGTGATGACCGCGTCGGTCACCTTCTCGCCCAGGTAGGCCTCGGCGTCCCGCTTCAGCTTCTGGAGGATGAAGGCGGAGATCTGCTGGGGGTTGAAGTCCTTCCCGTCCAGCTGGATCTTCCAGTCGGTGCCCATGTGTCGCTTCACGGACCGGATGGTCCGGTCGACGTTGGTGACCGCCTGACGCTTCGCCACCTCGCCGACGAGCACCTCGCCGTTCTTCGCGAAGGCGACGACGGACGGCGTGGTCCTGGCACCCTCGGCGTTGGTGATGACGGTGGGCTCGCCGCCCTCCAGAACGCTGACGACGGAGTTAGTCGTGCCCAGGTCGATGCCGACCGCACGTGCCATGGTGATTTCCTCCAGCTGACTTGAGTGGAACGGACTCAAGTGTGCATCAGGGTCCGCGCTGGGTCAACAGACCTGAGTCGCTACGACTCAACTCTTATCCGTTCCTTACACGCAACTGCGTCCTGACCTGCGAAGACACTCCACGCCGGGTTCCGTACACAGGCACCCGAACGAGGAGGAGCACGGCCAGCAGCGCCCCGCCGGCCACCCAGAGCGCGACCGCCGGGTCCGCCCAGCCGGTGTGCGCGAGCACCGCGACGAGTACCCCGGCGAAGGCCGCGAGGCCGAGCAGCACGGTGGTGCCGCGCGGGGTGAGCCCGAGCCGCCGCAGCCGGTGGCCGAGGTGGTCGGCCCCGGCGCGCAGCACCGGGCGCCGGGCCGCGAGCCGCGACACGACGACGAGCACGGCGTCGACGGCGGCCACCGCGGTGAGCGCGAACAGCACCCCGGCACTGGACCAGGTTCCGTACCCCGCGCGGGTGAACACGGCGGACGAGGCCAGCAGGAAGCCGGCGAACAGCGAGCCGCACGCGCCGAGTCCGATCCGCGCGGGGTGCAGGTTGTGCATCAGGAACCCGGTGAGCGCGGCGGCGAGCACGCTGAGCAGCACGGCGAGCCCGGCCATCATCTCGGCGGCGGCCAGGGCCCCGGCACCGAAGGCGGTGACGACGGCGACGGTGCCGGCGAGCCCGTCGGCGTGGTCGAGCCCCCGGAAGGCGAGGGTGACGAAGACGGTCCAGCCGACGGCGAGCAGCCCGCCGGCGACGCCCGTCTCGTCGTAGGGCACAACACAGGCCGCGGCGATCGCCGTACCGGCGACGAGCACCCGGGCGCGCAGCCGCCAGAGGTCGGCGACCAGTCCGAGCAGGGCGACACCGCCGCCCGCGACGAGCAGCCGGCCGACGCCGTCGCCGAGCGGCGCAGCCCGTGTCCAGCCGCCCACCCCGACGACGGCGCAGGTGGCGATCACGACGGCGACCCCGCCGAGCAGCGGGAGGGGCGGCCGGCTCCGCCGGTCGACGACTCCGGCGCGCAGGCCGGGGCCGCGGAGCAGCGCCGTGAGCACGGCGGCGAGCAGCAGGGCGGAGGTGGCGGCGAGAATCCCGTAGAGCACAGCTCTAAATTAGGCAGTAATGGACCGATTCGGTATGAATAACACGATCGGATTGCGGCGTGAGGGGCAGGCGACCCTCAGCGATCCAGATCACCCCGCGCCTGGCTACAGTGCGGGAAGAGATGCGGGTAGTCTCAAACGGACCGCATAAGTTACCGCTTAGTAATCTCCCTCGCAGGCCCGAGGAGCCCCCATGCAACTCGCCGCGATCATCGTGTCGCTGGTACTCGCCGTGGTCGGCGTGGCGCTGTTCGGCCGTGCCGTCGCACAGATCTACCACTTCGTCCGGCTCGGACAGGACGTGCCGGCGGGCAGCCGCACGGACGACTGGAAGAGCCGCACCCTCACGGTGGTCCGGGAGTTCCTCGGCCACACGCGGATGAACCGCTGGGGCGTGGTCGGCGTCGCGCACTGGTTCGTCGCGGTCGGCTTCTTCTCGCTGGTGCTGACGCTGATCAACGCCTTCGGCCAGCTCTTCCGGGCCGACTGGGCGCTGCCCGTCATCGGCCACTGGCTGCCGTACGAGATGTTCGTCGAGTTCATCGGCACGATGACCTCGCTGGGCATCCTCACCCTCATCGTGATCCGCCAGCTGTCGCGGCCGGGCCGGGCCGAGCGCAAGTCGCGGTTCGCCGGCTCGAACGCCGGCCAGGCGTACTTCGTCGAGTCCGTGATCCTGATCATCGGCATCGCGATCATGACCCTGCGCGGCCTCGAGGGCGCGCTCGCCGGCGTGCACGGCTACGAGGCCGCGTACTTCGCCTCGTACCCGCTCGTCGCCGCCTTCCGCGGCCTGGACGCAGGCACGCTCCAGAACCTGGTCTACCTCACGGCGATGATCAAGATCGCCACGTCCTTCATCTGGATGATCACCGTCTCGCTGAAGACCGACATGGGCGTGGCCTGGCACCGCTTCCTGGCCTTCCCCAACATCTGGTTCAAGCGCGACGCGAAGGGCGGCACCGCCCTCGGCGCCCTCCAGCCGATGACCTCGGGCGGGCAGGAGATCGACTTCACCGACCCGGGCGACGACGACGTCTTCGGCGTCTCCCAGGTCGAGCAGTTCTCCTGGAAGGGCCTGCTGGACTTCTCCACCTGCACCGAGTGCGGCCGCTGCCAGTCGCAGTGCCCCGCCTGGAACACCGGCAAGCCGCTCTCCCCGAAGCTGCTGATCATGTCGCTGCGCGACCACGCCCACGCCAAGGCGCCCTACCTGCTCGCCGGCGGCGGCAAGAGCATGGAGGGCGAGGAGAAGGCGTCGGCGGAGCAGCTGGCCGACGTCCCCGCCGCGGCCCTCGCGGAGGCCGAGCGCCCGCTGATCGGCACCGTCGAGGAGCAGGGCGTCATCGACCCCGACGTGCTGTGGTCCTGCACCACCTGCGGCGCCTGCGTCGAGCAGTGCCCCGTCGACATCGAGCACGTCGACCACATCGTCGACATGCGCCGCTACCAGGTGATGATCGAGTCCGCGTTCCCGTCCGAGGCGGGCACGATGCTCAAGAACCTGGAGAAGAAGGGCAACCCCTGGGGCCTGGCCAAGAAGCAGCGGCTGGAGTGGACCAAGGAGGTCGACTTCGAGATCCCGGTCGTCGGCCGCGACATCGAGGACCTCACCGAGATCGAGTACCTCTACTGGGTCGGCTGCGCCGGCGCCCTGGAGGACCGCGCCAAGAAGACCACGAAGGCGTTCGCCGAGCTGCTGCACATCGCGGGCGTGAAGTTCGCGATCATGGGCGGCGACGAGAAGTGCACCGGCGACTCCGCCCGCCGCCTCGGCAACGAGCCCCTCTTCCAGGAGCTCGGCATGGAGAACGTCATGGCGCTGAACACGGCGTTCGGCGAGGAGACGGACGACGAGGGCAAGGTGCTGCCCGAGTCCGCGAAGCCCCGGGCGTCCAAGAAGATCGTCGCGACCTGCCCGCACTGCCTCAACACCATCGGCAACGAGTACCCGCAGCTCGGCGGCGACTACGAGGTCGTCCACCACACCCAGCTGCTCCAGCGCCTGGTGGACGAGGGCCGGCTGATCCCGGTGACCCCGGTCGAGGGCATCATCACGTACCACGACCCCTGCTACCTGGGCCGCCACAACAAGATCTACACGCCGCCGCGCGAGATCATCGCCAACGTGCCCGGCCTGCGCAACGAGGAGATGCACCGCCACAAGGAGCGGGGCTTCTGCTGCGGCGCGGGCGGCGCGCGGATGTGGATGGAGGAGCGGATCGGCAAGCGCATCAACAACGAGCGCGTGGACGAGGCGCTGTCCCTGAACCCCGACATCGTCTCGACGGCCTGCCCGTTCTGCCTGGTCATGCTGACCGACTCGGTCAACGGCAAGAAGAACGAGGGCAAGGCGAAGGAGACCGTCCAGGTGGTCGACGTGGCCCAGCTCCTGCTGGAGTCCGTGAAGACGCCGGTCGACCCGACGGGCGAGGCGGAGCCGGCACCGGAGCCGGAACCCGAGCCGGTGAAGTGACCGCGTCCCGCGCCTGACGCACGGCGCCCCCGTCCACGGACGGGGGCGCCGGTTCGTTTCCGGTTCCGGAGACTCGTCGGAGGCTCAGGCGTCCTTCGGGCCCGCCTGCTGGACGACCTCGAAGGACCACAGGGTGGAACCGGAGGCGGCGGGCTTGGGACGCTCGCCCTCCGCGGCGCCCGGGGCGCCACCGCCCTGGTGGGCGGCCTTCATCGGCCCCTCCATCCACGCCTGGAAGGACTCCTCGTCCTTCCAGCGCGTGTAGACGAGGTAGGTGTCGGTGCCCTCGACGGGCCGCAGCAGCTCGAACCACTCGAACCCGTCGGAGTTCTCCACGGCGTGCGCCCGGGACGCGAACCGCTTCTCCAGCGTCTCCCGCTGCTCGGCGGGCACGGTCAGCACATTGATCTTGACTACGCTCATGCCCCCCATCCTGCCCGGTCCCCCGGTCAGCCGTCGTCCCCCGACGGCCCCGTGCCCGACCCGCCGTTCCGCCCGGCGCGGCGCACCAGCTCACCGGAGACGAGCGTCGCGCCCGCCACCGCGCGGACCCAGCGGGGCCCACCGCGCGCCGCCCACACCACACACACGCACCCGCCGACGACCAGCACGAGCACACCGACCAGAACCGCGATCACCATGTCCCACCTCCATACTCCGACTCCGTGCTCCACCTGCGCCTCCGCCTGCCCAGCCGGCCCGGGATGCGCCGAACGCACGTACCACGCGGGACGACGCGCGCACGTGCTCCGGTTCCCCCTCCGCGAACCGGCAACTCCCCCGTCCGTCCCCCGGATTCACCCCCATGTCCGTCCCCTAGGGGATGTCACAGCTCGGCCGCAAAGCCGGGTCCTTGCGCCGGGCCCGCCGCGTCACTCTGCGGGACCAGGTACGTTCGAATACGTGGCTGGATTCAGGAACGGACGCGGCGGCCGGAACGACCGCGGACCGCAACACCCCCCGTATGGACAGCAGACGCCCCAGGGACCGTCGTACGGTCAGCCGACGTACGGTCGGCAGGGGCCGACGTACGGCCGTCCCCAGACGCCCCAGACGCCGCAGCCCTACCCGCAGCAGCGGCCGCAGCACGGCGGCGGCAGCCCCTGGCCGCAGGGGAACGGCGGCGGCCAGGGCCACGGCGAGCCCGAGTACTTCGGCGACGGATACGGCGACGGCGGCCACCACGGCGGCCCGGACCCGTACGCGGCGAACAACCCGGGGCACACCCAGGCGTTCTCGATCGACGAGGACGCGTACCAGCAGGGCGAGACCTACCGCGCGGGCGCGGGCCAGGCCCCGGCCGGCCCGATCGGGCCCCGGCTGCACTGGAAGGACCTGCTGCGCGGCATCGTCGTGTCGCCGAACCAGACCTTCATGCGGATGCGGGACTACACGATGTGGGGCCCGGCCCTCGTCGTGACGTTCCTCTACGGCCTGCTCGCCGTGTTCGGCTTCGACGGGGCCCGCCAGGACGTCATAGACGCGACCCTCTCCAACGCCATCCCGATCGTGCTGGTGACGGCCGTGACGATGGCGCTCAGCGCCTTCGTGCTCGGCGTGGTCACCCACACGCTCGCGCGGCAGCTCGGCGGTGACGGGGCGTGGCAGCCCACGGTGGGCCTGTCCATGCTGATCATGTCCATCACGGACGCGCCGCGGCTGATCTTCGCGATGTTCTTCGGCGGCGACGCGAGCTTCGTCCAGCTGCTCGGCTGGGCCACATGGGTCGCGGCGGGCGCGCTGCTCACCCTGATGGTGAGCCGCTCCCACGACCTGCCGTGGCCGAAGGCGCTGGGCGCGTCGGCGATCCAGCTGGTCGCCCTGCTGTCGATCGTGAAGCTGGGCACGTTCTAGTGCCCCGGCGGGCAGCGTTCGCCCGTCGAGGAGCGGCGTCCGGTGCGTGCTCTCGGTGTGCCGGGTGCAGGCCCTCGTACTGGATGTACTTGGGTGTGTGCCCGGTGCGGCGAGAGTGCGTGCCGGGCGTCGCGACGGGGCGAACGCTGCCTGCCGGGGCACTAGCGGCCACGCGCCACCGCACGACCACAAGGGGCTCCTCGCCGGCCGAGGAGCCCCTTCTGTCCGGCCCTTGGCAACGAGGTCGGCCACCTGTCACGATCAAGCCGTGATCGACCTTGCGAGGATCGCGGGGCGGACGGACGTCCTCCTCACCAGGATCGCGGCGTGCATGGACGCCCTCTTCCCGAAGATCGCGAGGCAGGTGAACCTCTTCCTCGATCTGGTGGGCGGGCCCGTGGTCGGCGCGCTGATGCTGTACACGGGGATCAAGACCTACCGCCACGGCGGATCCGTGGGCTGGCCCATCGCGGGATCCGTTCTGCTCCTGGCCAACTTGTGGGGGGCCTGGCGACGCCTCTCCCGACTCAGGAAGCACGCCACGTCTCAGCCGTCCCAGCCGTCCCGGCCGTAGGTCAGAGGGCGTCCTTGTTCTCCTTGGGCGCCTCTCCCGACCTGTGCACCGGAGGCAGGACGCTCCACGGGAAGTTGATCCAGGCGTCGGTGCGGTGCCAGACGTACTCGCACTTCACCAGGGAGTGGGACTTCTCATAGATCACGGCGGAGCGGACCTCGGCGACCGTGTCGAGACAGAAGTCGCGCACCAGCTTGAGCGTCTTACCGGTGTCGGCGACGTCGTCCGTGATCAGGACCTTCTTGTCGGAGAAGTCGATCAGGTTGGGCACGGGCGCGAGCATGACCGGCATGTCGAGGGTGGTGCCGACGCCGGTGTAGAACTCGACGTTCACGAGGTGCAGGTTCTTGCAGTCGAGCGCGTACGCCAGCCCGCCCGCCACGAACACCCCGCCGCGCGCGATGCTCAGCACGATGTCGGGCTCGTACCCGTCGTCCACGATGGTCTGTGCGAGCTCCCGGACCGCGACGCCGAACCGCTCGTAGCCGAGCTCCTCGCGTATGTCCGGCGCGCCGCTCACACCTGGGTCCGGTGGAAGTTGAGGTAGGACCGGGAGGGGGTGGGACCTCGCTGCCCCTGGTAGCGGGAGCCGTAGCGCTCGCTTCCGTAGGGGTACTCGGCGGGCGAGGAGAGCCGGAACAGACACAGCTGGCCGATCTTCATACCGGGCCAGAGCTTGATCGGCAGGGTGGCGAGGTTCGACAGCTCCAGGGTGACGTGCCCGGAGAAGCCGGGGTCGATGAAGCCGGCGGTGGAGTGCGTGACGAGTCCGAGCCGCCCGAGCGAGCTCTTGCCCTCCAGGCGGGAGGCGAGGTCGTCCGGGAGGCTGATGACCTCGTACGTCGACGCCAGCACGAACTCGCCGGGGTGCAGGATGAACGGCTCGTCGCCGGCGGGTTCCACCAGGCGCGTCAGGTCCACCTGCTCGACGGAGGGGTCGATGTGCGGGTACCGGTGGTTCTCGAACACCCGGAAGTAGCGGTCCAGCCGCACGTCGACGCTCGACGGCTGCACCATGGATGCGTCGAAGGGATCGATCCGTACCCGCCCGGCGTCGATCTCGGCCCGGATGTCCTTGTCAGAGAGAAGCACGCCCCGAGGATACGCAAGGCGCGCGGAGCCGTGACAACCACGGCCACCGCGCGCCCGCCTGTCTGTCCTGCTCTCTCCTGTCCCCGCTATCCCTGCTTCTCGAGGGCGACCGGTACGGCGCTGCGAAGCCGGGCACACCGCGGGCACCGCACGAGCCGGCCGGGGCCGAGTCGCTCGGCCTGCTGCATCGGGAACGAAGCGGTGCTGAACACGTGCCCATCGGCACAACGGACGACGGTGCGTTCCATCAAGTCCCTTTAGTCCCTTCCCCAGGAGCCGCGTCGGGCCAACTGCCGTGACGACAAAAGCCACATTACGGGATCAAAGGGAGGTCACTCCAGGCGGCACTCCGGCCTCGCCCGGACCCTCTCCCAGGCCCCCACCGTACGCCCCAACTCCACGCACCCGCAGCACGATCCATCCCCTGAAACGCGCTCAGACCCCACGGTGTCGGCACCGGGGGTCCGCGATGAGGTAGAGTGATCGAGCGTTCGGACCCCGACTCCGGTCGACGTCTTACGCGGGTGTAGTTTAATGGTAGAACATCAGCTTCCCAAGCTGAGAGCGCGAGTTCGATTCTCGTCACCCGCTCCATGATTAAGGCCCAGGTCATAGACCCGGGCCTTTTTGTTGTGCGCGTTCTTCAGTTGTCGCGTGCCAGATTCGTGCCAGAAGGGTGATCGTCGGCGTCAGCGGTGGGCTGTTCTGGCACGGCCGCAGCTTCCTGGCGCGCCTTGCGTACGGTGGCGTCGAGACCGGCTGCAACTTCCTGCTGTCGGTCGTCGTCGGAGTGCTGGTAGATCAGCGCGGCTTTCTCGGAGGACTGGCCGGCACGGACCATCGTGTCCTTGAGGGTGGCACCCGATCGGGTGGACAGGGTGTGTCCGGTGTGGCGGAGGTCGTAGAACCGGAAGCCCTCGGGCATGCCGACGGTCTCGCGCGCGTTACGCCACTTCCGGCCGAAGGTGCTGCGCCGGAACGGTGCCCCCTTCTCCCCCACGAAGAGCAAACCGTCAGGGCCCGGCTCGGCGTACGACTCCAGGTGCCAGCGGAGCTCCCGATGGAGGAACGCGGGAAGAATCACAGTCCGCGTTCCGGCCTCGCTCTTGGTGTCGCCCTGGACGCGTCGCCCGTTCATCCGCTCCGGCTCGGCGAGGCCAACGCGGATGCGCAGGCCGTCGAGGTCGACGTCCCGACGGCGAAGGCCGGCCAGCTCTTCCGGCCGCATCGGACCGTACGCGCCGAGGTAGACCATGAGCCGCCACCGCATCCCCACGGCGTTGGCAAGCGCATCGACCTGCGCCACGGTCGCGATGCGCCGCTCAGCCGCCTTCTCCTTCCCCGCGCCCTTGATCCGGCACGGGTTGCGCGTGATCAGCTCGTCATCCACGGCCGTCTCCATGATGGCCTTGAGGAGCCGGTACGCCTTGGCCGTCATCGTCCTGGCGTTGGTGGTCCGCAGCCGATCGGCCCGCCACTCACGGACGCGCGGAGCGGTGATCTCGTCCAAGTCCGACTCGGCGAAGGCGAACAGGTGCTTGTCGAGGAGGTAGCGGTACAGGTCGCGGGTGAGGGGCGCGAGCTCCCGTTCGTCGACCCACTTGTCGGCGTAGGCCCGGAAGCTCACCGCGCCTGCCTCAGGGTCGCGCCACTCGCCCCGACGGATCTCCGTCTGTTTCTCGGCAAGCCAGTCGTCCGCGTCCGCCGTCGTCTCGAAGGTGACCGGAGCCGGACGCATCACACCGTCGGGGCCCGGATAGCGAGCCTGGTACCGGCCGGACGGAAGCCGTCTGATCGCGCCGAAACGGCGGCGCCTGCCCTTGCTGTTGGCCATCAGGCAGCCGCCCTTCCGAAGCGGGACCGAGGCCGCCTCAGCGGCTCCACAGTGCGAGAGGCGATGTACTCACGGAGGGCGCTCTCCGGGATGCGGACGTACCGGCCGACCTTCACGTACCGGATGCGCCGCTCCTCGATGAGCCGCCGGGGGAAGCGAGCGGTCGTGCCCAACAACTCGGCGACCTGGTCGACGGACAGGTACCGGTCGTTCATGTGGTCGGCTCTCCTTCCGTTCCAGGGGCGGGTTCGAGGGATGCGGCGAGCCAGGTTTCGCCCGCGCTGAGGCCGGTTCCGGCGAAGACCCAGTGGGCGAGGACGAGCGTGGTTTCGCCGTCCTGAGGCACGGGCGGAGCGGCTTGGGCACGGCGCCAGTCAGCGCGTGCGTCGCGCAGGGCGCCGAGGGTGGTGGAGTAGCGGCGGGACTTTGTGGAGAAGTGGCCACGGAAGCCCAACATGTGGGACCAAGCGCGCAGGCGGAGGTCTGCCAATTCGGGGCGCGCGCCGAGGGTCCAGGCGGTGCGGATCATGCGGCGTGTGTGGTCGGTGATCCGGGCCTGTGCCAGTTCGGCGAGGAAGCGGATGGGTCGGTCGAGGGTGCCGGACGCGGTCTCGGCGCCCTTGGTGGCGTACTTGGCGATGTATGCCGCTACCGCCTTCTCAGTCAGCTCCACTCCGCCGTCGAAGTCCGCCGAGCGGATCGTGCGGACGTCGAGCTGGGAGCCGAAGGCGAACGTATGCGCCCGGCCGTCGACGACCGGACCGCTGACACGCGCGGCGGTGGCAGCGTCTCGGATGGCGTCGGTGAGCAGCTCGGCCGTTGCCCAGGCCGGAGGAGTCGTGTCGCCGCCCTCGGGGCCGTCGAGGCGGATGACCGCATGGAAGTGGACCGCGCCGCGCCGCTGGTACTCGGCGACCTTGGCGAAGGAGATGCGGGCGTGGTCGCGGAAGGTGCGTTGGGTCAGTCCGGCGCGCTTGGCGACCTCCCGGCGCAGGTAGATGGAGAACCGGCGCCACAGGGCCCCGGCGTGCGCGTTCCACAGCACGGCCGTTTCGTAGTCGTACCTCTCCGGATCGAGGGGCGTGCCGAGCGCGGCGTCGTCCTGGTCGTGGCGGACACCGCAGCGGCAAGCCCGGCCGCTGGAGGGGCGGTTGTGGACCGGGCCGAAGCTCGGGGCGGTGAAGGTGGCGAACACGCGCGGGTGCGCGGAGACCTGTTCGGGGGTGCCCTTGCCGCCGCGCAGTCCGGCGGTGATCAGGTGGTAGGTGTCGCGGCGGTAGGTCTCGGCGCAGGCCGCACACCGGGTGGCGCGGCGGTTGTTGCACCTGACTAGGAGGTTTCCGGCGGGGAGAGTGGCGGAGTCGAGGTGGTGCAGGACGGAGCCGATCTCGCCGGTCGTGGCGTTGACGGCGTATTCGGTGCGGTGGCCGGCGAGGCGGACTGGGTGCGTGCAGCCGCCGAGGCCGGAGAGTTGGCGGGCCAGCTCGGGCATGGTGCCCAGGGAGGCGAGCATGGAGAGTTCCGCCAGCGGGGGCGGAGTCTGCCGGGTGATGATGGGAGTTCCTTTCGACTGCATTTGACGGTTGGGAGGGGACGGCCCCGGGGCGGCGGGATGCTTGGCGGCTTGTTGCCGCCCCGGCGGCCGGTCAGCGCTTGTTCGCGCCGTTGACGAGGGAGCGCAGGACCACGGCGGCGATGGCCACCGAGACGGCCGAGACGGCGATGGCCGCCAGGAGCGCGGTAAGCACCACGCCGACGACGGCCACGGCGGCGACCGCGCCGATGCCGGCGCCCACGTACGGGGCGAGCGGACGGGCGGCGGGAACAGCCGGGGTCGGGGTGCGGTCGTGCGGGATGTGTGTGGTGACGCTCGGGACGTGAGGGGTGTCGGGCAGCTTGGGCCGGAACATCGCGGACTCCTTGTCAGTCATTGGTGCCGTTGACGACGTCGACCCCGGAACGGGTGCCGGACTCGATGACCGGGGCGAGGACGGTGTGCGAGAGCCAGAAGCCGAACAGGGCGATCACGACGGCGACCCAGAGGCGGATGCCGAGGAACTTGATCGCGGCCCAGGCGATGACGCCCAGGACGAAGACGAGCGGCAGCGAGACGGTCACGGGATCTCCTCAGCGGATCGGCAGATCAGCGGGCAGGACAGCGGTGGGTGCGGGCAGCCAGCTCGGCGGCGGCCCGGCTGTCGTAGTCGGTCGAGAAGCCGCAGCGCGGGGCGGTGCAGGCGGCGGTGTGCTTCTCGCGGCCCCGGTCGTCGTAGGAGGTGCCGACCTGGACGGGACCGATGCGGACGACGCGGCGGAAACGGCGGTTGGCGGGCATCAGGGAATCTCCTTCCGGGGCTCGCCCGTGAAGTCGGTGACGTGGTCGGCCAGCCAGCGCAAGATCTCGTCGCCCTCGTAGCTGTCGGCGGCGAGGATCACCGGCTCGGCAAGGAGCACGGCTTCGGTGAGGCGGTTCTGTCGGGTCAGCTCGGCGGCGCGTTTCAGCGCGCGGAGCGTGGACGGTCGCACGGTGGAAAGTCCTCCGGGATCAGGTGAGTTGTGCGGCGATGGCTTCGGCGAGCGGCGGCGGGACGCCGAGCCGGGTGCGCAGGGTCGGGGTGTCGATGGGTGTTCCGGTACGTGCGTGGTGTTCGTCGGCGACCTTGCGAGCGAGGGCGACGAGCGCGGGCGGGACGGGAGTTGGGGGAGGCAGAGGCGGAGCCGGTTCGGGTCCGGTGGTGGGCAGTTCGGGGGCTGTGGCGGGCGGTGGTGGCTCTTGCTCGCTTGCTTGGGTCTCTGTCGTTGTGCCGTGGGCGAGGAGGGTTCCGCCGAGGAAGGCGACGGCGGGCCATCCGGCGACGGCGATGCGGAGCCAGGCCGGTACGTCGTTCAGGTCGAGCAGTCCGGCGGTGGCGACGTTGGCGTCGAGTGAGGCGGCCAGCGCGATGAGGAACCAGCACCAGCCCGCCGTCTTGGTCCCGCCGGAGCGCAGCCGCCGCCAGGCCGCCACCATCAGCAGGTCGACGGAGACGGGATAGGCCCACGCCTTCCACCCGTGTTGCCCGGCGGCCGAGGCCAGGTCGTGCAGGTGGGCGAAGGACAGCGCGGCGGCAATCAGCGCCTGGACAAGTACGGCGTCGAGGCGGACCGGAAGCCGCATCACCGCTCCCCGTCCGGCACTTGGTCACCGTCGGCCAGAGCGGCGGCGTAGATCTCCAGCGCCTTGACGTAGTCGGCGCACGCGGCGGCCAGGTCACGGGCGAAGGCGAGGTGATCGGCGATGGGGACCCGGGCGAACGCCGAGACGGCCAAGGAGTGGCCCTCCCCGTCGAGGGTGAGAATCGGGGCGCGCTTCGTGCCGTACTGGCTGAGTTGAACCGTGGTGTCGGCGTCCGCGTAGAAGCCCATCGAGGCGGTCACAGGCTGTGTCCTTTCCGTGTTTCGGACATGGGCGGGGTAGGGACTTGGCGCGGTACGGCCACGCCGGCCGTGGGAGCGGGTGCGGTTACTCGGTGACCGGGTGCGGGGAGGCCACAGGCCCGGTTGCCTTCACGGGCGCGGGTGGGACGTCCGGCCGGAAGGGCGTGAGTGCCGGTACGTGCGGGGCGAGGTCGGCCGTTTCGCGGCAGGTGGCAGCCGCGTCGGTGAGGGACAGGTAGGGGGTGCGGATGCGGGACCAGCCGCCGGAGGTGTCACCGACGACGGCGAGGCCGGGCAGTTCGGGGGCGATGGCGCAGGCCGCGTAGACCGCCTCGGGTGCGATGTCGCCGAGCGCCATCTTGGCCGAGGCTTCGTCGTTCACGCGATGGCAGACCCGGCCGGTCAACTGGGCCCGGAGCATGGTCGCGCCCTTGCCCAGCTCTGCGCCGAAGCGCTGCCCGCAGACCTCCAGGTAGATCCCGGCGGCCCTGCCGAGTTGAGCGAGCCGGATGAGCCGGGTGACCATCTCGTCCCGCCGCTCTTCCTCCTTCTTCGTGGCGATGAGGAAGAGTTCGGCCACCTCGTCGATGAACAGCACGATGGGCGCGGGGCGTTCGTCCTCCGGCAGGCCCCGGATGTCGGAGGTGATCTCCTCGTCCGGGGTGCCGGGCGCGATGCCCTGTCGGGCCTTGATCAGGTCGTATCGGTCCTCCATTTCCTTCACCAGCGCGGGCAGCAGCTCGGCCGCCTGAGCCGGGTCGGTGGCCAGCGCGGAGAACCGGGGCGCGAACGGCGCCAGCTCCACCCCGCGCTTGCAGTCGATGCCCACGAGGACCACCGGCTGAGCAGCCAGCTTCGCGAGCAGATTCCGCAGGTACATGGACTTGCCCGACAGCGTGGCGCCGAGGACGAGTTCATGCGGTACGGCCTGGTAGTCCCGCACGAAGGCGGTCGCGTCCTCCCGCAGCGCCACCGGCACCCGCAACGGACCGCCCTCGATGCGGCGAGGCATCCGCACTTTCCGCAGGACATCGAAGCCGACGAGCCGCAGTTCCACGACACCCGGCTTCACGTCCCGTACGTACACGGCGTGAACTCCCCAGGCGTGCCGAAGTCGTTCGGCCGAGGCCGCCACGTCCGCCGGTTCCTGCCCCGGAGCCAGCCGCAGCCGAAGCCGCAGCCCGGTCGTGGTGGGCCGGATCATCCCCCGGCGCGGGGGCACCGGCCGGACCTCACGCCGAGTCGTCGCCCTCACAGCCAGCGCTCGCCAGCGGGACGGCGCGACCGTCAGGCCGCACGCGTCCATGGTCGAGGAGTACGAGGCCAGCAGCCGGGCCACCGAGAGCGGCAGCCCGACCGTGGACCAGTACGCCGCAGGGTGGGCGTGCCGGGCATAGGCCGCGCCGCCTATCGCAGCGAGCGACCCGCCCACCTCGGCCCACGTCACCAGGTCGGTCACGGCGGTCAGCCCGCCTGTGCCATCGGGAAGGCGCCCGGAGCCACGGCGGTGGCCCGGTAGGCGATGCCGTGCCGCTGCTGGCCGTTGAACACGCTCTCCCACGGCCGGGCGATGAGCCCCGGCAGCGAGACAGGAGCGCCGACCGTCAGCCCGTCGGTCACCCCGCTCTCGGGGATGGTGACCTGGATCAGGGACGACTCGCCCTCGTCGATGTAGACGACGCCGACGGTCATCAGTGCCTCACCGCTCACGGCGTCCTTGGCGATCTCGCCGGTCTGCCGGTCGCGCACCTTCGGCGCCGGTGCTTCGGTGAGCAGGATCGTGGCGGACGAGGCGTCAATACGGATCACACGCACAGAGATTTCTCCTTCTGAGTCGATCAACCCGTCACATGACAAGTCGACTTAGCAAGTTCGAAGCTAAGTCTGCCAGGTTGACTTGTCAAGTGAGAGTCGGGGGCAACTCGTCCCGAGCCAGGATCAGTTCAGGCGGTAGGTGTCTTCGAGTTCCTGCCGATCGGCAGGAAGCAGCACGTCAGCGACCTGTACGGCCTGCCCGGAGGCGTCGCAGGCGATGACGAGGACGCTGAGAACGGGGATGCCGTCCGGCAGCCCCAGAGGCTCAGCCTCGCCACTCTCGGGCAGCCGAGCCGAGACCCGTTCCGTGACGTGATCGAAGCGGACTTTCCTTCGTGCTTCCAGGTGTGTGCGAACACTGCTGCTCAGGGGGTCAGGGCTCTCCAGGTCGGTGCCCTCGATCAGGCCGGCCGGGAAGTACGACGAGACCAGTTCGACCGCTTCGCCGTCCTCCTCGACGAGGAAGCGGCGCCGGAGGACCTTGCCCCGCTTGGGCAGCCCGAGCGCCGACGCGATCCGAGCCGGAACGGGCACTTCACCGACATCGACCAGCCGCCCCGAGGCGTGCGACTCGTCGCGCTCCAGCGCCTCACGGCCCCGCCGGTCCTTCTGCTCGACGACTTCCGGACGGCCCCGGACGATCGTGCCGTACCCCTGCCGGGACTCCAGCCAGCCGTCCCGCTTCAGCAGCTCCAGCGCCCGCACGACAGTCGGGCGGGACATCCCGAACGCCTGCACCAACTGGTTCTCACTGGGAACCCGGGTGCCCGGCGCGTACGTGCCGTCCTCGATGCGACGCTGCATCGTCTGTGCGAGGCGCACGTACTTCGGTGGCTCCACTTCATACGCCATGAACGCCGCCTGTCGGGATTGGCCAAGTCAACTGGTCAACCAGACTAGCGACGAATTCGGCGGCGGCATACCAACGGAGGGTATTGGCCTCACGACGGCCAGGCATCGGCGACCACGAAGGAGACCACCGTTCCACCGAAGCGACTGGGCCCGCAGTACCACGACTCGGCGATCGAGTCGACCAGCAGCAGCCCGCGCCCGTGCGCGTCGTTGGCGTCGGGGTGCCGGAGCCTCACGTTCGCCGGGAAGCCCGGATTATGCACCTCGACCCGGAGCGACGCCTCCTCTCGGAACCACTCCACCCGCACGACCCACGGGTCATCAGCCTGCCCGTAGCGGATGGCGTTGGTGACCAGTTCCGAGATCATCAGCGTGCAGTCCTCGACCGAGCAGGCCGGGTTGTACGGGGCGATGAACTTCCGGAACCAGCGTCGGGCCCGGGGAACGGACTCCGGGGTCGGATGCAAGGCCATCGCTCCGAGTCGAGGCGAGTCCCCAGAGGGGTGGCGGTCGATCGTGTAGGCCATCAGCGCTCACTCCTTGCCGCTGCCATCACAGTCGAGGCAGCGCCGCTTCGATGTGGCACGGGGGCGGTCGGCGGCAACGGTGAGCGCCAGGGACGTGCGCGGACCAACACGCTTCCAGCCGCGCCCCCGGCAGCCCCGACAAGGTAAGCGCGCTTCCTGATCCGGCCGCTTGCTCGTCACGCCGCACCCCCTTCCGATCAAGTGGCCTTAGCCACTTAATGGATAGTGGCATTAGCCACTCGCGATGCGCAAGCAGTTCACCGAAGTGACGCCCCATCAGGTCAGCGGGTACCCCTGCTCGAACGCCCAGCGCTGCGGCGGGTAAGTGGCTTCGGCGAACTCCAACGGCCGGTCCTGGAGGTCGAAGACGACGTGATGCACGATCAACACCGCGGACCCCGGCTCCAACTGGAGGTCCGCCGCTTCCTCCTCGGTCGCCTGCCGAGCACACATGCGGTCTTCGGCATAACTCCCCTGCCGCCCGGTCATGTTCTCGACGTACATCAGGGTGCCCTCGCGGATGCGCTCCGGCTCCAGCAGCTTGGGCGCCCGCTCTCCGACGTCCGGCGCGAACCACGAAGTGGACAGCGTGATCGGCCCGTCCTGGTTGTTGGTCACCCGTCGGCGATGCACGGCCCGACGGACCTTCACCAGGCCCAACGCCTCAGCAACATGATCCGGCGCGTCCAGCCACCCGGCCGACGTGATCACCGCGTACTCGCCAGGCGTGTAGATCTTCCCGGTCTG
Source organism: Streptomyces sp. NPDC026672 (assembly GCF_040638185.1). Lineage (NCBI taxonomy): Bacteria > Bacillati > Actinomycetota > Actinomycetes > Kitasatosporales > Streptomycetaceae > Streptomyces > Streptomyces sp. NPDC026672. Next base: position 20,712 of record NZ_JBEZXS010000027.1, on the reverse strand, counting down.
TCGGGCACGCCCGTACAACTCACGTGCCCGCCGGTTGACTTCAAGGCTTCGCACGTACGTGCCGGATCCCTGGCGCTTCTCGACGAGCCCCTGATGACTGAGTGCTTCGAGCGACCGCGCCGCCGTCGGACGGGACACCTTCCAGTCCGCCGCCAACTGTCGCTCCGAGGGGACCTCGTCCCCGGGACGCAGGTCACCCCGAAGAATCTGGTCGCGGATGAAGTGCGCGATCTGGAGATACTTCGGCTGTGCCTCCTCAATCTGAGGCATGTCCCCTCCTCGTCCAAGTGGCTATAGCCTCTAGCCACTATAGAGTGAGTGGTCAAGTGCCGACCCCGTAGTCTGGAGCCCATGACGCGGTTGATCGTCGCAGCAGGAGGAGGAGGCGACGCAGTCGCCGCCTCAATGCTTCACGCTGCCCTGTACGGCAACGAGGGCGACCAGGCGGTGATCCTCACCTACGCATGGGACCGCTTGCTGATCGACCCAGTACCCGGCCCCCGAGGAGCCGACCACTTCACCGGCCTCGAACCGCTCACCCCGGCCGTCTGGAAAGTGCCGGCGGGGGCCCGCCCGATCCCTCCGGCAGGCTCAACGCTCCCCCAACTCGCGGCAGAGCTCCCACACACGTTCGCGCTGATCGACCCAAGGCAGGGCACCGAGGGTGTCACGCGCCAGCTCGAAGAACTACTCACCCACCTGAAGCCAGCCTCAATCGATCTCCTGGACGTCGGCGGCGACGTATTGGCCCGAGGCGACGAGCCGACGCTGAAAAGCCCACTCGCCGACTCTCTGACACTGGCAGCGTGCGGCCAGGTCAACGCGCCCATTCGCCTGTTGGTCGCAGGCCCCGGCCTGGACGGCGAACTGTCCCACAACGACCTGCGAAGCATGCTCGGCCCAGTCGTCCACACCTTCACGGCGAAAGACGTGGAGCTGGTCAGCACAGTCCTGGAATGGCACCCCTCCGAAGCAACCGGGATGCTCGCGGCAACAGCCCGAGGCGTACGCGGCACGTGCGAGGTCCGAGACGCCGGACTTCCCATCCCCCTCACCGATGAGAGCCCGACGGTCCACGAGGCCGACCTCGACGAAGCCCTGAGCCGCAATGAGTTGGCGCGCGCCATCATGTCGACAACCACCCTGGACCAGGTGGAGACACTGAGCCGCGAGATCTGCGGCTTCTCCGAAATCGACTACGAGCGCAACAAAGCACTCTGGCTCAAGGAGCAACCGCCGACGAAGCTCGACACCGAGTCGGTACTGCCCCAACTCGCCCAGTTCGAGGCAGAGGCCCGAAGCCGCGGAATCACTCACACCACGTTCCGCCACCTCACAGAGGCCCTGAACCTCGACGGCTCACAGCGCGATGACCTGCGCCGACTACTCATCAACAGCCGACCGGAACGCTACGCAGCGCCCCTATGGGACCTGCGGCAAGGGAAGAGCCACGGGTGATGCTTTCCGCTGCCGATCCGGAGCCTAAGTCGATGTTCGATCAACCAGCCGCAATTGCCACGGTCGTCACCGCGGTAATAGCCCTCTTCCTTCTCTGGCAAGGGCAACAGGACCGGAGACGGTTGCGGGAGGAGGAAGACAGACGCCAGGCCACCCTTCTAACAGTGTCCGCCGAGTCCTCTTGGCGACCCATCGGGGACGGTGCTACCCAACTTGACGAGGCTAGGCTAACCGTCCTCAACGAGAGTGATCGGGCAATACATCTGGAAGAAGTGACCCTCGTAGAGGCTGACTCATGGGCAACCCTGCAAGACAGGGGTACGTCTCGCCTGAGAGTCGAGCATCTGCAGGTGCCGAATCATCTGGTACGCCCACGTGCCGAAGTGAGTATGCAACTTCCGAACAATTTGCTTATAGAGACCGCCTCTAACGGTTCCGGCTCAAATTTCGCCATTGTAGTGTTCTCGGACGCACACGGGCGACGGTGGCGCAGGCGTAGCGATACCTACGAGCTTGAACCAGTGGCGAAGCCCTTGAACACAGCACAGAAGTTGTTTCAGCGCATCACTATCTCGATAGCTCCACTGAGATGGCTGCTTGCATCCCTTCCTCAACAACTCGCCATACGCGCTGCCCGACGGCGACCCACCAGAGTCCCGCTCGCTCTGAGGTGGTGCCGCGCAACTCATGGGTACTGGGCTGCCGGAGAAGAAGATCCATGGATGCGCCCCGAGGACGCTCCTGCTCTCTGGGGCTACGAAGAACTTGAACAGGCATGATCCGCCGGCACACAAGACAAGCGCCATGACTCCGACTGAGTAACAACCTTCTTCACGGGTTCAAGTGCGGCTCGCTCCGCTCCCCGCGCGCGGCCCGGCCCCCGGCCGGGCCTGCGCTCCTGTCTCCGCCCCGCTCCAGCCCGGCCGGTGTCCGTACCGCGCCCAAGCATGCAGCCGCCTGATGCCAGAGAAGGGGTACGTCGTGGCGGGGGCGGTCGGCTCCACGGCTTTACGGAGCCACTTTGGCGCGAGCCTCGAAGATCATGGCCCCAACGTCGTGCTTTACCGGGCAGGTCCACAGACTGCCCGACGCGCCGCAAGCTTACGGGGCCATGATCACTCGCGCCAAAGCAGCGCCACCCCAAAGCCGCTCCACCGACCTCGCAGGTGCGGCGCTGCATTTGTTGAGGAAATCCAGATGGACAACAAACTTCAGCGGCCCAGAAGGTTTCCCCTGCTGAGCCGCTGCTTGATGGAGCACACGCGCGAGAATAGATCTACCCACGCATCAGCTAGATCAACGAGGCTTCATCGTCCCCCCAACCTCGCAGATTAATGGCTTGAGTAGTTGAGCGTCAGGATGGCGACCACGGGATGAGGATCACCATCTGCATTGGTCGTGTAGCTGTTGTTGTACTGATAGTCGGCGCGTGCAGCACCCGTTATCTCGAAGTGATGGGTGCGAGACCAGCCATCCGCCATCGGGCGCCCAGCCCTACCACGAAGAATCGTGATGCTAGCCACTGGGCAAGGCTTTCCCGGGTTATGAGCGATGTGGTCCCAGAACTGCTGCGCTTGTTGAAGGCCGACTCGCTCGACCAGTTCGACATAATGTTGCCTGTACTGTCGATGCACGAGAACGCGATATTCTGGTGCATCAGGAGGTCGGCCACCAGGCCTTTTAGCGGGCTGATAGGGCCTGTACGCACTCCCGCCTGGAGCCACTGGATTACTCCGCTCCCTCCGGACGCTCCGCCTCCACGAGATCAGGAACGAGTCCCTTTCTCAGCAGGACATTCCGACGCAATGGATCCTCCAGCTGGCGGGCCGTAGTTTTCCATGCATCAAGACACTCGTGCAGGACAGCCGTGTCATTGTCGCTGTCTGCCGCAACAATGGCCTCACCAAGTTCTTCTGCGAACTCCTTTAGATCTTCACAGTCGAACACTCGCAACCAGGCCAGATCCCCAAGATCGTGCACAGTCGGCCTGAAGTCTGGGCGAGTAAGCAGCCGCTCCAACCTGAGATGCACGGAAGACCACGTCCGCAGCTCTTCAAGAAGCTGCAGGTGCCGCTCAGGAAGCATCACCAAACTGGTGCCGTTCTTGTCACGCAACCGAGCCAATCCATTGCGGGCTGCGCTCAAGAACTCTGTGCGACGTTGGGTAGCCAGGTCAGATGACTGGAAGATCACATCACCGCTGCTCACGCCGCCTCCTCTCTGTGACAACCAGGATCCTGCCCAGGATCCTGGTTGTCAAGCGCTATGGATCCGATGCATGATGCTGTGAACACCTGTGTGAAAACACTGATCATCGCGAGGCGCAACATGGACGAAGCTACTGGTAGGCCGTTTGATGCTGCGGTCAGCCTCATGGCCGAAGCGCCGGCCTCGGCACCCCAAACTTGGAGCACCGTCAGCCTCGCCAAGTACCTGCGCGACGCCCTCTACACGCCCCCCTCCCAGCGCGATGAGCCGCTCCAGGACCGAGCCAAGATCGTCGAATCTCTCAAGGCGCTCACAGACAGGGGCCTCGACGGCTACGCATTCGTTCGCTACGGGTTGGGCCCCCAGCTGAGCGAGCGGATCGCGGCCTTGGCATCACTCCCTCAGCTTTTTAGCCTGGTCACAGCTGACAAGCCGATCAAAGAAGTTAATGAAATCCTCGAAAACCTTCCACGGGAGGTAGCCCTGTGGGCACACCTCTGCAAAACAGACGTAGCGTCGATATCAACAAGTAAGCGGGATTCATCCAACACGGAAGGAATACTGCTCAACTCAATAATGGAGCTCACCCATGATTGGCACTCCAGGGTCCGCGCTTGGGCCCAACAGTCAGACATCCGTGATCTGATTGACTGGAAGTGCCCCAGCGTCCATGACTTTAATACGCTGGCCGATTCGGGGACTCCCGAGAGTGAAATAGAGAGCCACTATGCATGGATTCTTGACCGTTTGACGGAAACGTACCTGAGCGACTGGGAAGACTCATCGCTACACCATGAATACCGCTGGATAAAGGCAGCCGCACCAACGCCATTCCCCGATGAAATCATGAACTTGCGGCCCATATCGCCTTCGGATCTGAATGCAGAAATCGCCGAGCGGACGGTAATGAGCCACGGCGACAAGGCACAACGCGAGACCGTCGACCAGCTGTCATTCCAAGGGGCCCAGCTCGTTAAGTCCGGCAACAGGGAGGCGGCTGCATCTACTTTCCGATTGATAACAAAGATTGCTCCAGAGAATGCAAATGCACGCAATGACTTGGGCTTTTCCCTAGTTCCAGACGAACCACGCAAGGCACTAAGGCATCTTACAGTGGCAGCAAAGATGGGGTACGATCAGTCGTTCATCAATGCGCACAACAGAATGATCTGCAATCTCATCATAGATGCACCCAAAGAGGCGCTATATGTAGCTCAGAGCACGTGGGGTTCAGCTAGGGCCGAGCAAGCAATACCCGCGGTACTTTGGAAGTACGAAGAAGATCGATGGGTTACTCACCACGTCCCAGATGCCCGCATCGAGGTAGCCGAACTCGCGCTTCAAACTGCTCGAATCTTGGGGGGAGAAGATCAAGACGTTTGGGAATCTCGACTCGCCTCACTCTCTCCCCAGGGTGCACAAAAAGAACAGTAATCCAACAAAGCTTATCCATCAAATTGTGAATTCTACGACCAGTAGCCAATCTGATCGGCTCCGACCGCCACACAATGGTGCAAGTAGAGTTTCCTCCATTGCAGGTCAACCCAACGGCCACCGCCAAGAAGCCCAAGCTGGGGGCGGGGCACACGCACTGCCGTTTCCCACTCGCAAGGAGCGGGCACCGGGTGAGTGTCTAACTGCGTGACAACGCCGACGAACAGCAGCGAACAAGCGCGAACGTCTACGAACCATCAGCGCACGTGAGCGGCCCAACAGCCCAAGGCAGCGCCCCCACCCAAGTTGCTTCGGGACGAAGAGGTCATCACGCAAGGTGGCCAGCCGCGCGCTTCCGTCGCCGGGGCTTGCCCTGATCGACGGCCGACAGCGTGGCTCAGGCCGGCGGGGGTACAGCGAGGCACACGCGCGCCTGCACGGTCGGCTGACCCGCCATCGTGGCTGACTGTCGTCGGCTAAGGCTCAGACACTCCGGGGCCAGCTTCGTCAAGGAACGCTTGAGGCGAGGGGACCGTGCCATTCGCGTGCCAGATCCTGCGGGGAACCACGGGGAACAGCGGGGAGTGGCCATGGCCGCGGCAAGGCTCCGATACCGCTCCGCCGCAGGTCAGTTCAGCAACCACTGCCAAAGAACCCAAGCTTCCCAAGCTGAGAGCGCGAGTTCGATTCTCGTCACCCGCTCCAGCAGAAACCCCCAGGTCGTGGACCCGGGGGTTCTTTGTTGTCTAGACCGGTGGGCGGGGGCCGCACCGCTGGCGCACCATTAGCCCGCTGAGGACTCCTGCGTGTGGTGCGGGCGGCCGTCCTTGTAGTGCTTCGCACGCTCGGCCCGCACCATCCCGTCCAGCCCGGCGGCGACCTCCCGTTGCCGCTCGTCGTCGGAGTGCTGGTAGATCATCGCGGCTTTCTCGGACGACTGGCCGGCGCGGACCATCGTGTCTTTGAGGGTGGCGCCCGAACGGGTCGAGAGCGTGTGACCAGTGTGACGAAGGTCGTAGAACCGGAATCCTTCCGGGAGGCCGACAACCTCGCGGGCACGGCGCCACTTCCGCCCGAAGGAGGTGCGGCGGAAGGCGGCTCCCTTCTCGCCGATGAAGAGGAGACCATCGGGCCCCTTTTCGGCGTACCAGTCGAGGTGTCGCCGCAGGTCCTTATGGAGGAAGGCCGGGAGGACGACCGCACGGACGCCCGCATCGGTCTTGGTCTCGCCGGGAGCCCGCTTGCCATTGGTCCGCTCGGGCTCGGCGACGCGGACACGGATCAGCAGTTTGTCGAGGTCGACGTCACGGCGGCGGAGGCCGGCGAGTTCCTCGGGCCGCATCGGACCGTACGCACCGAGGTAGACCATGAGGCGCCAGCGAATCCCGATCGCGTCCGCGAGGGCGTCGACCTGGGCGAGGGTCGCGATACGACGCTCAGCGGCCGACTCCTTGCCCGCGCCCTTGATCCGGCACGGGTTGTGGCTGATCAGTTCGTCATCGACGGCGGTTTCCATGATGGCTTTGACGAGCCGGTACGCCTTGGCGACGGTCGTCTTTGCGCTGGTCGCCCGCAGCCGTTCAGTGCGCCATTCACGGATGCGAGGAGCGGTGATCTCGTCCAGGTCGAGGGCGGCGAAGGCGGGGAAGATGTGGACCCTGAGGAGGTCCTCGTACAGGTCCACGGTACGGATGGACAGTTCCCGCTCTTCGACCCACTTGTCGGCGTACGTGCGGAAGTTGACCGCTCCCGCGTCGGGGGCCCGCCAGTCGCCGCGGGTGAGGTCCGCTTCTACCTGGGACAGCCAGATCTCCGCGTCCTTCTTGGTCTCGAAGGTCTCCTCAGCGCGGATGCGTTCACCGTCCGGGCCGAGATACGAGGCCGTCCAGCGGCCGGAGCGGTACTGGCGGACCGCTCCGAAGCGTCTGCGGTTGCCCTTCTTGTTGGCCATCAGGCAGCCCTCCGGACGCTGGTGCGGCGAAGCCGGATCGGTTCGACGGTCCGGGTGCCGATGTACTCGTTGATCGCACTCTCGGGGATGCGTACGTGCCGACCGACCTTCACGTACCAGATGCGCCGTTCTTCGATCAGCCGCCGGGGAAAGCGGGCGGTCGTGCCGAGCAACTCGGCGACCTGGTCGACGGACAGGTAGCGGTCGGTCATGCGGTGGGTTCTCCTTCCGTTCCGGGGGCTGGTGCAAGGGATGCGGCGAGCCAGGTCTCGGCGGAGCTGAGGCCGGTGCCGGCGAAGACCCAGTGCGCGAGGACGTATGTCGTGCCCGGCTGAGGGTTGGCGGGTGCTACCGCTTGGGCTCGGCGCCATTCGGCGCGGGCGTCGCGGAGGGCGCCGAGAGTGGTGGAGTAGCGGCGGGATTTGGTGGAGAAGTGGCCGCGGAAGCCGAGCATGTGGGCCCAGGCGCGCAGGCGGAGGTGTTCGAGGTCCTTGCGTGCGCCGAGGGTCCAGGCGGTTCGGATGAGGCGGCGGGCGTGGTCGCTGATGTCGAGCTGGGCGAGTTCGGCGGCGAACTTCAGCGGCCGGTCGAGAGCTCCCGTGGCGGTCTCGGCGCCCTTGGTGGCGTACTTCGCGATGTACGCCACTACGGCCCGTTCGGTCACCTCCTGGCCGTCGTTGAAGTCGGCGGATCGGATGGTGCGTACGTCGAGTTGGCGGCCGAAGGTGAAGGTGTGGATGCGGCCGTCGAGGGTCGGGCCGTCGACATGGACCTTGGCCGTGGCGGCTTGGATGGCGTCGGCGAGGAGTTCGGCGGTGGCCCATGGGGGGGGTGGGGTGTCCCCGCCTTGAGGGCCGTCGAGGCGGATGACGGCGTGGAAGTGGACGGCGCCGCGCTTCTGGTATTCGGCGACCTTGGCGAAGGAGACGCGGGCGTGGTCGCGGAGGCGGCGTTGCGAGAGGCCTGCGCGCTTGGCGACCTCACGGCGGAGGTAGATCGAGAAGCGCCGCCAGAGGGCACCAGCCTGGGCGTTCCAGAGCACGGCCGCTTCGTAGTCGTAGGCCTCGGGGTCGAGCGGGGTGCCGAGGGCGTCGTCGTTCTGGTCGTGGTGGGTGCCGCAGCGGCAGGCACGGCCGTCGGTGCGGCGGTTGTGGACGGGGCCGAAGCCGGGTGCGGTGAAGGTGGCGAAGACGCCGGGGTGCGCGGCGACCTGTTCCGGGGTGCCCTTGCCGCCCCGGAGTCCAGTGCTGATCAGGTGGAAGGTGTCGCGGCGGTAGACCTCGGCGCAGGCAGCGCAGCGGGTCGTGCGGCGGTTGTTGCAGCGGACGAGGAGTTGGCCGGCGGGCAGGTCGGTCGAGTTGAGGTGCTGGAGGATGCGGCCGATCTCGCCGGTCGTGGTGTCGACGTCGTACTCGGTGCGGTTGCCGTCGAGGCGGACAGGGTTGGTGCAGCCGCCGAGGCCGGAGAGCTGGCGGAGGATACCGGGCAGGGTGCCGCCGGAAGCGAGGTTGGTGAGTTCGCGGAGCGGGGGCGGGGTGGTGCGGGTGAAGATGGCTGGCTCCTTATGGCTGGCTCGGTCAGGAGTGACGGGCCCCGGGGCGGCCGGATGCTTGGCGGTGTCGTGGCCGCCCCAGGGGTCAGGCGGAGGGATCAGCGCCGGTTGTGTTCGCGCAGCAAAGAGCGCAGGACCACGGCGGCGACGGCCACGGAGATGGCCGACACGGCGACGGCGGTCAGCAGCGCGGTGAGGACCACGCCGCCCGTGATGACGGCGACGACGGCGCCGGTGCTGACGGAAACGGCCGGTAGCGCGGAGCGCCGCGCGGGCGCCGGGCCGGTCGAAGTGGGGGTGCAGGTGTGTGCGGGCGGCGGTGTGGGGTTGTCTGGGTACTTCGGCAGGAACACGGCAGCCATCTCCTTATCTACTCGTCTAGTCATGTGAGCCGTTAATGACGGTCACGCCGCTGCGCGTGCCGGATTCGATGGCGGGGGCGAGGAAGGTGTGGGAGAGCCAGAAGCCGAAGAGGGCGACCAGGACAACGATCCAGGTGCGGACGCCGAGGTACTTGATGGCCGGCCAGGCGAAGAAGCCGAGGACGACGACGAGTGGCAGGTTGAGGGTCACGGGGTGCGGGTCCTTTCAGCGGACGGGGCAGCGGTGGGTGCGGGCGGCGAGTTCGGCGGCGGCGCGGCTGTCGTAGTCGGCGGAGAAGCCGCAGCGCGGAGCGGTGCAGGCGGCGGTGTGCTTCTCGCGGCCCCGGTCGTCGTAGGCGGTGCCGACCTGGACGGGGCCGATGCGGGTGACGTTGCGGAAGCGGCGGTTGGCGGTCACGAGTCCTGGTTCTCCTTTCAGAGCTGGGCAGTGATGGCTTCGGCCATGGGGGCCGGTACGCCGAGGCGGGCGCGGAGGGTTGGGGTGTCGATGGGATTGCCGGTGTGGGTGTGGTGCTCGCTGGCGACCTTGCGGGCGTGCGCGACGAGGGCAGCCGGGACCGGGACGGTTGGGAGTGCGGACAGTCGTTCATCGGCCTGCGTCTCCGGAGTCGGTTCGGGCTCTTCCTCCTGGTCGTCATCGGTGGTCTCTATGGCGGTGGGTGCCTTGGGCGTTGTGTGGGCGAGGAGGGTGCCGCCGAGGAAGGCGACGGCCAGCCATCCGGCGACGAGGATGCGCAGCCAGGCGGGGACGTCGCCGAGGTCGAGAAGGCCGGCGGTGGCGACGTTCGCACCGAGGGATGCGACGAGGGCGATGACGAACCAGCACCAGGCGGAGGCCTTCGTGGTGCCGGTGCGCAGACGGCGCCAGGCGGCGACGAGCAGCAGGTCGACGGAGACGGGGTAGGCCCAGGCTTTCCATCCGTCCTGTCCGGCCGCCGAGGCGACGTCGTGGAGGTGAGCGAAGGACAGCGCGGCGGCGATGAGCGCCTGTACGAGCACCGCGTCGACGCGGGCCAGCTGGGCGCGCATGATGCGGCTCCTTCCGGTTTCGGGCATGGAGGGGTAGGGGCATGGCGCGAAGAGGCCGGGAGGGGGTCAGTCGGTGACGGGGGGCGGCTGCACGACGGGGCTCGGCGTGGTGAGCGGTCGTACGGGGACGTCGGGCCGGAAGGGCTTGAGGGCAGAGACGTCGGGGACCAGGTCGGCCGAGTCCTGGCAAATGGCCGCAGCATCGGCGAGGGAGAGGTAGGGCGTGCGGATGCGGGACCAGCCACCGGAGGTGTCGCCCGCCACCGCGAGGCCGGGTGTCTCGGGGGCGATGGAGCAGGCGGCGTAGACGGCTTCGGGTGCGATGTCACCGAGGGCCATCTTGGCGGAGGCCTCGTCGTTGACGCGGTGGCAGACACGACCGGTGAGCTGGGCGCGGAGCATGGTGGCGCCCTTGCCGAGTTCGGCGCCGAAGCGCTGGCCGCAGACTTCGAGGTAGATGCCGGCGGCGCAGCCGAGCTGGGCGAGGCGGATGAGCTGGGTGACCATCTCGTCGCGGCGGTCTTCGTCTTTGTGGCTCGCGGTGAGGAAGAGTTCCGCCACCTCGTCGATGAACAAAACGATGGGGGAGGGGCGTTGGGCGTCGGGAAGGCCCCAGATGTCGGAGGTGATCTCTTCGTTGCGGGTGTCCGGGGCGATGCCCTGGTGGGCCTTGATCAGGTCGTATCGGTCCTCCATTTCCTTCACCAGCACGGGCAGCAGTTCAGCGGCTTCGTCCGGGTCGGTGGCGAGGGCGGAAAGGCGGGCGGCGAAGGGAGCCAGTTCGACGCCGCGCTTGCAGTCGATTCCGACGAGCGCGACGCCTTCTTGCCGGGCAAGTCCAGAGATGAGGTGGCGCAGGTACATGGACTTGCCGGACAGGGTGGCGCCGAGGGTGAGTTGGTGGGGAACGCTGCGGTAGTCGCGTACGAAGGGCATGGCGTCCTCGCGCAGCGCCACCGGCACCTTGAGGAAACCGCCGCCGGTCTTGCGAGGCATCCGGACCCGGCGCAGGACGTCGTACCCGACGAGCCGCAGTTCTACGACGCCCGGTTTGACGGTGGTCACGTAGACGGCGTGAACTCCCCAGGCGTGCCGCAGGCGTTCGGCCGAGGCGGCGACGTCGGCAGGTTCCTGTCCGGGGGCGAGGCGGAGGCGGAGCCGTAACCCGGTCGAGGTGGGACGGAGGATGCCCCGGCGGGGCGGGACCGGTCGGACCTCACGCCGGGTGGTGGCCTTGACGGCGAGGACCCTGAGCCGGGAGGGCGCCACGGTCAGGCCGCAGGCTTCCATGACGGAGGCGTACGAGCTGAGCATGCGGACCGTGGACATCGGGCCGCCGACCACGGACCAGTAGACCGCCGAGTGCTTGGCCCGGGTGTAGGCGGCCCCACCGCCGAACGCGGCGAGGGGACCACCCACCTCCAGGAATGTCGTCAGGTCGGACATCAGGCAGCAGCCCCAGTCCCGGCGCTGACCGGGAAGGCGGCCGGGGTGACGGCGGCGGCGCGGTAGGCGATGCCGTGACGCTGCTGGCCGTTGAACACGGACTCCCACGGTCGGGCGATGAGTCCCGGCAGCGAGACGGGCGAGCCGAGGACGAGCCCTTCGGAGACACCGCCCTCGGGAACGGTGACCTTGATCAGGGCGGACTCCCCGTCCTCGATGTAGACGACGCCGATGGTCATCAGCGCCTCCCCGCTCACTGCGTCCTTGGCGATCTCGCCGGTCTGGCGGTCGCGGACCTTCGGCTCCGGGGCCTCGGTCAGCAGAATCGTGGCTGCGGTGGTCTCCACACGGATGGTGCGCACGAAACACTTCCTATCCACTCGTCTATACATGTAGCGGTCCGCGAACCCGATCTCCCGGGCTCATGACGATCACCCTGCCACACAACTTGCCCACTCGTCTATACGAGTAAGCGTGACGGGGTGTACGAGTTGAGGAAGCATCCACCGCGCACCACCGCAAACCATGACGATCAGGTCGCAGGAAGCTTGTACGACAGCACGTAGGCGTCCGCCGCCATCACCGTGTCGCACACTTCGACCGCCCGTCCCTCGGTGTCGAAGGCGGTCCGGATCAGATGGATCACGGGCACGCCGGCCGCGAGGTGCAGCGTCTTGACCTCGGAGGGCGAGGGCATCCGAGCGCGGATCTCCTCTTCGAAGTGGTCGAGGCGGTGGCCCAGCTCTTCCAGGCGGGCGTAGATGCCGCCGGGGCCGGGGTTGGGTTCGGCGATCTGGGTGCCGCGGGCGATGTCGAGGGGGAGGTAGGAGGTAGCGAACTCCACGGGTCGCCCGTCCAGCAGATACCGGCGCCGCCGGGCCAGCACGCGCCGGACGGACCCGAGCCGGGTGGAGACGTCCTGACTGGCCTTCTCTTCCTTGACCTCAAGGCTGTCGACCTGGGGGTGACTGCCGGCGGCGTCCGCCTCCACGATGAACGCGGACTTCCCCTGCTCACGATGGCGCCGAGCGAACCGGTCGGACGCGAGGCGCCGCACGGGCGGCCGGGGCCGGACGAAGACACCCTTGCCGTGCTCGGCGTGGACCAGGCCTTCGCCGGTGAGGATGGAGAAGGAGTTGCGGACGGTCATCCGGGAGACCCCGTAGTGCTCGACCAGCTCCGCTTCGGAGGGCAGTTTCTCACCCTCGCGGAATCGCCCGCGGTCGATGGCCTCGCGCAGTTGGTCGGCGATCTGCCGGAAGACCGCACGATCGCTCGTGGGGTCGAGATCACCGAGGAGGCCCGAAGAAAGAGGGCTCACTGTGTGTACTCCTTTAGGTATCTAGACGAGTGGGCGAGTGAAGTTGCTACGGTGGAGAGCCTAGCCATCCGGGAGGGCCGAGGAACGTGAGCACAGAACGCCCGCACTCTGTGAGCGTCGCCGGGGTCATTGTCGACGCCCAGGGCCGTGCCCTCCTGATCCAGCGTCGTGACAACGGCAAGTGGGAGCCGCCGGGCGGTGTCCTCGAACGCGAGGAGACCATCCCCGAGGCCCTGCAACGCGAGGTCCTCGAAGAGACCGGCATCAAGATCGCTCTTCCGGCGACTCTGACCGGTGTCTACAAGAACATGACGGGCCTGATCGTCTCCCTGGTCTTCCGCTGCGAGGCCGCAGACGGCACGCCCACGACCGGCGACGAGACCCGCGCCCTGCGCTGGGCCACCCGCGAAGAAGTCACCGACCTTGCCGACGAGGCATACGCGATCCGCGTCCTGGACGCACTCGACGCAATGACCCCGCCGGCCGTCCGCGCCCACGACGGCGTGAATCTCGTCTAGCCCGAACCCGCTGCACATGCGGCCTAGCAGCACGAAGGAACTTGTATACATGAGTATACGAGTCGAGTCCGAGTCTGGGGACTGACTTGCCCAGGATTTCCGGAAGAGGTCAGCCGGGCCCGCCGCTGGACGAGAGACATCCTGCGCGGATCGCCCCTGGCGGACGACGCAGCCCTGATCGTGAGCAAGCTGAGCACGAACGCCCTACTGCACACGAGCAGCGGCGGGGAGCGCGGGAGCTTCCACCTGGCCGTGGCGGTGGCACCGCAGGTGATCGCGCTGTCGGTGACGGACGACGGAGGCGGCGACGCCCCGAAGGTCGAGCACCAGGACCAGGACGCCGAGCACGGCCGAGGCCTGGGCATGGTCAGCGCCCTCGCGCACAGGGTCGTCGTCCAGGGCGCGGGCGGCGGCTACACGGTCACCGCGGAACTCTTCGTGAACGCCCAGCGGGGAGGCCACCCGTGCTGATGGACAAGCCCTGACGAGGCTTCTGGTGCGAGTGCTGGGCCGAAGACCTCGCCGACGGGATGCAGTGGCCGGCACTCCGGGCATCCTTCGACGCCTACTCCGCACCCCAGGCAGACAGATGGGTCGCCATCGCCCTGCGCACCATCTCACCGGCACTCGACCCGGACGCCTCAGACGAGGTCTGGGCCTGGCTCCACGACGGCCGCACCGAAACACGACGAGCCCTGCTGCGCTTAGAACCCAGCACGGTGTCCGTCACCCAGGCCAGCACACGCATCACGTGGACGATCCGCCCAGTCATCTTCCTACCACTGGCCCACCGCCAAGACACCGAACTCCCAGCCTGCGCCTACGCCTTCAAGGCGGCTCGCTCTGCTCCCCGCGCGCGGCCCGGCCCCCGGCCGGGCCTGCGCTCCTGTCTCCGCCCCGCTCCAGCCCGGCCGGCGCCCGCGCCGCACTCCGGACGATTTGCCCGCTGAAGCCGGAAGGTGCGGGGGCTGCTGGGTGGCCTGTGACTCGCGGGCCGCTGGCTAACAGTCAGACCTTCCAACTCGTCTCGATCTGCTCCCATCTGACGGAACATCTCATAGAATCTCCATATGGAGAGGCGGACCATCCCTGCGTCAGACGCTCTGGCACTTATCGAGCGTGAGGAATCGCATTTCTGGGATCACAAAAGCGCGCAAAGCAAGGGAACAGTAATCCAGAAGATTGGGGCGGGCCTCGCAAACTCGGATGGCGGTGAATTCATCGTCGGTATCGAGGACAGGGGAAAACAAGCTGTCGGCTTGGATAGATGGCAAGGGTACGACAACATTGAAGATGCGACAATAGTGCTTGAAGCTCTCGCCCGTGACATCGAGCCACCTGCGCCTTACTCAATCGAGTACCTAAGTATCCAGGGGCGTGAAGGTCAGGGGTTGGCATGCCTAGTCAGCATCCGAAAGAGCGAAAGCGTCCATTTCACTGCAGATAAAAAAGTCTACGTGAGACGCGGGGCGTCTACCCTCTCGATCACAGGTCAGGCAGTCACAGATCTTAGTCTCGCAAAAGGTGCCCGCACGTATGAGGATCAACTGCTTGCAGACTACGACAAGGAAGACCTAATCGTTGAAGACGAGCTGGCTTATTTCCTGAGGTCATACAGTCCATCTACACCTCCTGACATTTTCGTCCGGAAGCAACGTCTCATCGACAGAGACTCTGGCGCCGCAAAGGTCTCCGCAGGAATCCTCTACGCAGAATCACCCCCCGCCGTTGTCCCTAAGCGTTGCGCAGTTAAGATCGCGCGATATAACACAAAGGAGAGGGAGCCGCGTCGGGAACATCTGGCACATACCCCCCTCACAGTCGAGGGGCCGGCTCGTGTAGTAATCGACGAGACGATCTCGGCGGTCACTAGCCTAATCGAGTCAGTTTCGGTACTGCAGCCCACCGGAGAAATGTCGCCTGTAAAGTACCCCCCAGAGGTCCTCAAAGAGATTATCGTCAATGCGGTAATTCATCGCGACTACAACATCTCTGACGACATCCTTGTCTACGTATTCGACAATCGGGTCGAGGTTCGTAGCCCCGGGTCTTTGCCGGGAAGCATGACGCTGGAAAATCTGCTTCAAGATCGGTTCTCCAGGAACCCGACGATCGTACGTCTGCTCAATAAGTACCCCGATCCACCGAATAAGGATATCGGCGAGGGGTTGCGTACAGTTGTAGCAAAAATGGCGGAGGCCCGGCTGCAGTCTCCTGTCTTTTCGATCGAGGGTAACTACTTCGTAGTGGATCTAGGACACACGCCTCTTGCGCGTCCTCATGAGATCGTCATGGAGTACCTGGATAACCATGAGGAGATCACGAACTCCACGGGGCGGAGTCTCACTGGTATCGGTTCTGAGAACAGCATGAAGGATGTCTTCTACGCCCTACGCAAAGCCGGAAAGATCGAAATGGTCCCCGGAAAGCGAGGTAATAAGTCTGCCTGGCGCAAGGTGCCATCTGTCGACACCGCTAACGGCGAGTCCGATGTTCCTCCAGCACAGGAAACCGTATCGGCTCCGCCCACAGTTGGGACAGAGCGGGAGACGCAGCCAGAGAGTGACATCCTAAAAATTCCCAAGAAGTTGAAGGCGCGCAGGGCCGTCGTTGGCCCTGCACGAAATAGGCCGTGCTCTTGCGGCAGCGGACTGAAGTACAAAAAATGCTGCGGCCAAAACTCGGCTTGATAGTTTCGAAAATGGTACTGCGGTCGCGTCTTGCTCTGGTTGAAAACATCGACAGCATGGCTGAGGTCAATGGGGGTGCAGCGAGGCATACGCGCGCCGTGGTAGGCAGTCTCCCCGCCGTCGTGGCTGGCTGTCATCGGCTGAGGTTCACGCAGGCCGCATCAAAACGCATCACCGCCCACCGGGTGCGCCCGTGTAAGCGCGACGCCTGGCGCACCTCTGGGCCGTCCACGCTCAACAGTGGCCAACGATTCGCAATGCCAGTCCCTCAGGCTTGTCGCCGACCATCTCGACCACCGAAGGTCGCCGGGCCACCTCGGTAAGACTAGGAGTAGGAAGACAAGAACGGACTCGTGTAATGTGGCTCCGCCGCCCCATCACTCACGGGCGCGCCGCTGGTAGTTCCTTTCTGGATCTCTCTGCCAGATCCCAGGTGATGCCCCTTGCTACCTGTTCAAACGCATTTCTCATTAGCGCGACTGGTGGGCGCAGTTGAAACCTGTGAGCAGGCAGAGGTAGGCCACGTTCCTCCAGAGCACCAAATGCTTTGACCCTTCCGTCCTCATGTCTCATCGGATTCCGTACTTTGGAAATCAATCCGAACTTGGCAAGGAGTAGATGCGACTCATATACGTCGCGCGACATCGCATAGTCGCGCGAGCGTCCGACTCCAGCACAATAGACACCAGATTCCCGATGGCCAGTGGGGTTGCGTCTCTGAAGGTGCAGCAGTGCAAAATACAGATGAATTTCCGATGGAGTGAGGCAGTAAATCCACCCCTTCGCAAAAAAGGACTGAGGTACGCTCACCGTAGCGTATGTGCCTTCAGGGATTGAATAT
Source organism: Streptomyces sp. NPDC026672 (assembly GCF_040638185.1). Taxonomy (NCBI): domain Bacteria; kingdom Bacillati; phylum Actinomycetota; class Actinomycetes; order Kitasatosporales; family Streptomycetaceae; genus Streptomyces; species Streptomyces sp. NPDC026672. Next base: position 3,881 of record NZ_JBEZXS010000027.1, on the reverse strand, counting down.
TCATAAGATTCGCCCCCGCCGGGAACGACTCCAGATTCATGTAGAGGGATTGCTCTGGATGGCCCGCCGGCTGGCGCGCACACCATCTTCACTAGGCCTTCCTCTTCAAGGCGCCGAAACGCTGACTTGATCTGCCGCAGCTTGTTTTGCCGTGCTGTCGTACGAGATTTCCCATGCGAGTTATCCGCCGCCTGAGATACGACGATCTTGTCCCATGACACCTCTTCCGGGTCTTCCGGGAAGAGCGGAATCTCCGTCGGTCCTGAGATTCCAACTCTTTTGCGGCACTGGGCCTCGAAAAGCAAGAGGAGATAAACTTGCAGATTTACCCCCTTTGGTGCAGCTATGTTGGCAATGGGTGGCTTGCGCCCCTTTCTTCCATGGAAAAGGTCCGTCCGAATCCTGATCATGCTTGGCCTGACACTGCTGCTCTGCATGACAGTCAGGTCCTGGCCGGCGGCCCAAATCTGCGACTGAAGCGATTCGAGCCTGTTCAGGCGACCGCTGAGCCGAGTGATGTATCTGGACACCATCCCCCTCATCCAACCCTTTAGCCCGCACGCGCGAGTCTCCCCGGAAGGTCCCAACCAGCACTAACGGAGCTTGCTCCATCAATGCTGGGGTCCTCATGCGGGCCAAAGGGTTGCCATCAAATCTGCAACCCTTTGGCCCGCATGTGACAACCTACGGCAAACCTGGGGCGACCAGCTCTTCTTTTCCCCATGGAGACAACCGCCTGGGTGTCATGCGGGCCAAAGGGTGCTTCGAGATCTCTCAAGCCGATGCCAGAAGTGCCGGAAAGTAGCGAGCGGCCCCCGTGGCACCGGAGGCCGCTCAACACCATCGTTCGCGCGTCATGAAGAGGTGCACCCATGAATGTACGTCCGAAGCGCTTGCTGACCCAGACCTCGTCGTCTCTTCCCACGGTGGGCCTGGTAGCCGCACTCGGAGCGCTGACGGTCGGCCTGGTCTGGATCACTCCCGGCCTTGCAACCCCGTTGACGACCGGATCTGCCGTAGTGGCCACTGCACTGTCTGCAGCACGGCGAGTTCGAAAGGGGGCGGTCGACTCGGAGGGTGATCACGAGGCTGCTGACGTGCACGACTGATATCAATGCCATCGGGCGAACCTGCTCCTGAGCACGTCTGTCCGACCGCGCAGCTGGCCCCGGCTAACTCGCCAACGTGACTGCCCGAAGAGGCCGCTACGTCAACCCGGTTGGCTGGGGTCACACCCGACCGGTCGGCGATGCCGAGAGCGACGGAGTACGCCGGCCTAGCGTGCGACCAGCAAGAGCAGTGAGTATCTAACTGCGTGCCAACGCCGACGAACAGCGGCGGGCAAGCGCGGACGCCAGCGGACCATGGCAGCAGGTGAGAGGCGTACCGTCCCAGGGCAGAGCTCCCACCCAAGTTGCTTCGGGCCGAAGGGGTCGTGAGCTAAAGGCCGTCGTGCTTGATCAGTGAACCATCAGGGCCCAGTGTGTAGGCGCGCGGCGGGGCCATGGCTTCCATAGCTCTGCGCAATGCCGCTTCCTGTTCTTCGGGATCGGGTCCGTGGGGGTCCCGCGTATGGAATCCGTACAGCTCGATGGCGTCTGCATCGACGTCATCGGGCTCGGGGCGCCCCTCCTGGATGAAGCCGCAGAGCGCTCGCAACGCGTCCTCGCCCAGCTCCAGGGGGTGAAAAGGCAGGGGATAGGGATCTTCGTCTTCATCGGGCCAGGGCATGCTGTCAGCCTGGCGGTTTCCGGCCCAGTAAGGCAGTTCGAAGGGGAGCGGTTCGCCGATGTTCTCGATGATGCCGCTGTCCGGGGACAGGCTCAGCGAGCGGACCAGGCGCCCGTCCTCCCACACGGCGAACGCCAGCCAGTCGACGACGCTGTGCATGGCGTGCAGGACGAGCCGTCGGCCGGCGCTTGCCGCCACCAGGTGCTGCGGGAGCTGGGAGGGGAGGTCGATCATCACCCCCTGATCACCGATGACCTCCACGCCAGGCCAGCTGGCCGCGTACGCCGTTCCCTTCGGGGGGTACACGCCGTCCCAGAGAGTCGAGCCTTCGCACTCCTTGATCTCCCAACCCGGATACAGCCGCCGCATCATGGCGGCCGTCCGGTCACGGTCCGCCGGCCCCACTCGTCGCAGCAGCCCCGGTATGCCGCCGTCGGCGTACACCAGCAGTCCCGTCTTGGCTCCCAAAGCCCCTCCCCAGAGCAATGCCCATCCTGGTGACCCAACTTAGGCGCGCACACTGACAACAGGCGCCAGACCCTCTCATGCTTCCCAACGGACCAGACGCCCAGCCTGCACCCGTGACCGCACCACAAGCACACCAGATCGAGCGGGGAACAGCGGGGAACCACGGTGAAAGCCGCTGGGGCCAGCCAGGCCGCGCAGCGACCGTCAGCCCAGGTCAGTGCCCCAACCGCCCCCAAGTGCCCGCAGCTTCCCAAGCTGAGAGCGCGAGTTCGATTCTCGTCACCCGCTCCACGGACGGTGTCTTCGCCGGCACGGCCACAGCTTCCTGCTGTGAGCCAGGGTCGGCTAACCAATGGCGCGCTTCTGATCCGCTTCGGGTTCCAACAACTCCAATGCCTCCTCCCACCGGAAACGATCAACGCCCCCACCCGCCTTGCGCCGGTGCGGCTCGTACGAGCCGACCAGGATGCCCAGGGCGAGGGTGTCCGAGATGCCGGTGGCCCATTTGTTGACCGTGTTGAAGGTGGCCGGGGCGACGGCGATCGCGTCTGCGGACGGCAGAGGGCGGGCCTCGCCGGGCGTGCGCCAGGCGGAGCGGACCGGATGGCCGGTCCGGGCTTCGATCACCCCGGCGTCGAGGAAGCCCAGCCCCTGCGGGGTGGCGATCACCCCGACGTCCCAGTGCCGTTCCTGGGCAGCCGTGATCAGCTTGCCGACGTCGCCGGCGATGCCGTACGCGCACACGACGACGTAGAGGAAGGGCTTCTTCTCCGATGTGTTCGGCACGCTCACGCAGGGGCTCCCGGTTGGCGACGGAAGTGATGCGGTTCCGGTAGGGCACGGCGGCGGTCGCGGGCGGCCATGTCGGAGTCCCGCCACTTCTTCCGCGCATACTCCGCAGCCGAGATCGACCACCTGATCACCGCACCAGCGCCCATCCGATTCCGCGTCAAGGGCACCGACGAGACCTGCGAGGTCAACGTCGAGCGGGTCGGCGAGTATCCGAACCCGATGCCCTGCTGGAGGGCGAGGGTCCCGCCAACGTCAACCCGAACGCCGCCCGCGACAAACAACTCACCGCCCCTTGAACTCCACGCGGCGCCAAGGCGATTGACATGCCGGGCCGGGCCGGGTGCGGTCGCGTGATTCCACCGGTCGGGTCCGCAGCGCCTGCAGATCCACGGTTACCCGCATGCCCTCGCGTGTGACCACGCGACCGGCGACGAGAACCGTGTCGACGATGGCGAAGATCAGCAGGTCCCGGGAGCGCAGGCCGCTGCCCAGGCCGGTCATCGGCGACCCGAACCCCGTCTTCGGCTCGACGTCCCCATACATGTACGTCGAGATTCGATGCGTTTGCCGGACCCCCGCGTACGGTCCACGCCTTCGGCATATCGCTACCGGTGCTCGGGGTTCTCGTAGTCGCGGCGGCAGCCGGCGTCCCAGGCGGTGCGCTGGTTGCCGTAGGCGGGAATGCCTCCGAGGTCCTTCAGCGCGCGGGCCAGGTGCAGCAGGTTCCAGGTCATGAAGGTGGTGTTGCGGTTGGTGAAGTCGTTCTCGGGGCCGCCCGAGCCGGGGTCGAGGTAGGAGGGGCCGGGGCCCGCCTCGCCGATCCATCCGGCGTCCGCCTGGGGCGGGATGGTGTAGCCCAGGTGTTGCAGGCTGTAGAGGACGTTCATGGC
>NZ_JBEZXS010000026.1:0-132197 GCF_040638185.1 Streptomyces sp. NPDC026672 | reverse complement strand
CCCTCGTACTGGATGTACTTGGGCGTTCCGACAACGCAGCGAGTGTGCGTGCCAGGCGTCGCGGGCCAGGCGGGACTTTCGAAACACGCCCTAGGGGCAGCACTCGCGGCGTGGTGGAGGAGGACCGTGGCCGAGACGGACGTCGCGATCGTGGGTGCGGGGGCCGCGGGTCTCTCGCTGGCACACCGCATGTCGCTCGACGCATCGGCGCGGCCCGCGCCGTCCGTCGTACTGATCACGCCGCCGGCCGGTCCCCTGGTGCCGCCCCGACGCACCTGGTGCTACTGGGAGACGGGTCCCGGCGCCTACGACGCCGCGGTGACGGGCTCCTGGGAGTGGCTGCGGACGAGGGACCGGCACGGAGCGGCGGCCGAACGGCGCATCTCACCGATGCGCTACAAAATGATGCGGTCCGACGACTTCCAGACGCTGATCGACGGTGACCTGAAGGCCCGCACGGGCGTACGCCGTATGGAGGCGACCGTCGACGACATCACCGCCCTGCCCGACGGCACCACCCGGGTGCGGGCGGTCGACGCCGACGGCGCCCGTGTGACGGTGGACGCCCGCTGGGCCTTCGACTCACGTCCCCCGCGGCGCCTGCCCGCCGCCCGCACGCACCTGCTGCAGCACTTCAAGGGCTGGTACCTGCGGACCGAAGAGCCCTCGTTCGACCCCGAGGTCGTCGACCTGATGGACTTCCGCACCTCGCAGCCCGCTCGCGGGTTGTCCTTCGGGTACGTACTGCCCACCAGTCGGCGCACCGCCCTGGTGGAGTACACGGAATTCGGGCCCGAGCCCCTGAGTTCGGACGCGTACGACACCGCGCTGAACCACTACGCACACCGGGTTCTGGGGCTCGGCACCATACGGGTGCTCTGGTCGGAGACCGGAGTGATCCCCATGACGGACGCCGCGTTCCCGAGGGAGAGCGCCGCGTCGGTGTTCCGGATCGGCACCGCGGGCGGGGCGACCCGCCCCGCCACCGGATACACCTTCGCGGCCATCCAGCGTCAGGTGGACGCCGTCGCACGATCCGTGCGTACCGGGCGGCGGCCGGTGCCGCCGCCCGCCTATCCGGCGAGGTCGCGCATGATGGACGCCGTCCTGCTCCGCGCGCTGGCCACGGGACGGGTCGACGGCCCCGACTTCTTCCACCGGCTGTTCAGCCGCGTCCCCCCACGGCGTCTGCTGCGTTTCCTCGACGGGCGGACCCACCTGTACGAGGACGTCGCCATCGGCCTGCGCACTCCCGTGGCCCGCATGCTGCGCACGGCGGCCGAGCTGCCCCTGGTCCCGCGTCGTCCCTCTCCCCGGAACTGAGATCCGGTCGCCCCGCCTCCCGCCACGGCGCGGCGGACATCCCCACAGGAGCGAGCTGATGACCTTGCTGCGCGGCGCGGAGCTGGCCGCCGCCTTCGACGACGGCGCCCGTGCCTACGACCGCCTGGTCGCGTTGAATCCCGGATACCACAGCCAGTTGCGCCGTTCCGCCCGGCGACTGGGTCTCACGGGTGGCGGCGCCGGTCGCCGGGTGCTCGATCTCGGCTGCGGCACGGGCGCTTCCACAGCGGCGCTGGTGTCCGTGCTGCCGCGGGCGGAGGTCGTCGGGATCGACGCATCGGCCGGCATGCTGGAAAGGGCACGTTCGAAGCCCTGGCCCCGCACCGTCACCTTCGTGCGCGCCACGGTGGAAGACCTGTCCGCGGGGGTGGTGGACGGACCGTTCGACGTCGTTTTCGCCGCCTATGTGTTCCGCAATGTCGCCGACCCCGACGCCGCCCTGCACACGGTGCACCAGTTGCTGGTGCCGGGCGGGCGGATCGCCGTGCACGACTACACGCTCAGCGGGCGATGCGTCGATCGCGTGGTCTGGACGGTCGTGTACCGCACGGTCGTCCTTCCGCTCGGCTCCCTCACCGGCGATCGGAGGCTGTACCGCCATCTGCGGCACAGCGTCGACACCTTCGACACCGCCCCCGCGTTCGGCGACCGGCTCCGCCGGTCCGGATTCGACCAGGTCCGCGTGCTGCCGTTGCCCGGTTGGCAGACCGGCATCACCCATACCTTCCTCGGCCGCCGGCCCGAACGGGAAACGGACGGCGACTCATGACGCCGTGGGGTGACCGGCTCGCTCGGCGGCACGGGCGCGACCGGCACGCCCAAGTCATCCGCCCCCGCCCCGGGCAGCGCAGGATCACGGACGATCCGCCCTCGGCCGCGGTCATCGGCGGCGGCATCGCCGGAGTGGCCGCGGCCACCGCACTCGCCGAGCGGGGTGTCCGGGTGACGCTGTACGAGCGCGAACCCCACCTGGGCGGCCGCCTGACCGGGTGGCCCGTCGCCCTCGCCGGCGGCCGATCCGCCACCATGAGCCGCGGCTTCCACGCCTTCTTTCGCCAGTACTACAACCTACGTGGGCTCCTGCGCAGGACGGACCCCTGGCTGGAGGGGCTGACCGCGCTGCCGGACTACCCCCTGCAACACAGCAGCGGCCTGCGCGACAGCTTCCGCCACGTACCTCGCACACCGCCCTGGAGCGCGATCGGCTTCGCCGCCCTGAGCCCGACCTTCGCCGTCAGGGATCTGCTCTCCATGGACGCGCCGACGGCGCTGCCTCTGCTCGATGTGCGGACGCATGGCGTCCACGAACAGCTGGACCACGTCAGCGCCCATGACTTCCTGGACGCGATCCGTTTTCCTCCCGCGGCCCGCGCCCTGGCCTTCGAGGTGTTCTCCCGGAGTTTCTTCGCCGACCCCCGCCACCTGTCGGCGGCCGAGATGGCGCTGATGTTCCACATCTACTTCCTCGGCTCCAGCGAGGGTCTCCTGTTCGACGTGCCCCGCGACCCCTACCCGGAGGCTCTGTGGAACCCTCTGACGGCTTATCTCACCGGCCACCGCGCCGAGGTACGGACATCGGCCCCCGTGCACTGCGTTCACCCCGATCCCTCGGGCGGTTTCCGGGTCACGACGGACGGACCCGTGCGACGTCACGACGCCGTCGTTCTGGCCCTGGACACCGGCGGACTCCAGGCGGTCGTCGAGGCTTCGCCACAGCTCGGCGACGCCGCGTGGCGCGCCCGGATCGCCCGGTTGCGGACCGCTCCCCCGTTCCTGGTGTCCCGCCTGTGGCTGGATCGCCCCGTCGACGCCGGCCGTCCGGGCTTCCTGGGCACCAGCGGCTATCGCTCCCTGGACAACATCAGCGTGGTCTCCCACTGGGAAAGGGAAGCGGCGTCCTGGGCCGCCGACACCGGGGGCTCCGTCATCGAACTCCACGCCTACGCACTTCCGCGGCACGCCGCCCGCGGCATCGAAGAGGAGCACCTGGTCAACCAACTCCACCAGGTGTTTCCGGAGACCGGCGCCGCGCGGGTCGTATCCGCCCACCATGAATGGCGAGCGGACTGCCCCCTGTTCGCCGTCGGCGGCCACGCGCATCGGCCCACGGTCCGCACCCCGGACCCCGGCGTCGTCATGGCAGGTGATCTGGTGCGCACCGACCTGCCCGTGGCCCTCATGGAGCGCGCCGCCACGTCGGGGTTCCTCGCCGCAAACGCGTTGCTGGAGAGGTGGGGCGTGCGCGGGCAGACGCTGTGGACCGTGCCCGATCACGGGCGGTCCACGCTCTTGCGCGCCCTCGCACGACGATTCGGACGGACGCCGGGCACACCGGCCGGGGAGACCTGAGCTCGGAGGACGGTCAACGGCGCCGGTGGTGGCGCCAGTACCAGAGCGCGCCGACCCCGGTGGACGCCGTCGCCAGGGTGATGCCGAGAACCGGCCAGCGGCTCCCGGCGATGCGCAGGCCGGTCAGGAAGGTCACGGCGGTCAGGACGAGCGGCACGAGGAGGGAGAGGAGCGCGCGGAGTGCGGCTGCCGGTACCTCCGGTTCGAACGGTTCGAAGCGGGAGGTCCGGTGGGGCGGGGCGGACGCGGTGTCGGCGAAGTAATAGGCGAGGACACGGTCCGCCAGGCGGGCGTCGGCGCGCCGGTAGATCGTCGCCAGGTACGGGAGCCAGACGAGGGGCGCGACCAGCCCGACCAGGAAGACCAGGCCGAGGAGCAGCCAACGCCAAGCCTTGACGGCGACCCGCCGGACGCGTCGGCCCGTGTCCTGGCTCTCGTCGGCCGGCGCGAGAATGCCGAGGAGGTGGGCCATGCGCAGGGTGACGTCCCACAGGATCGCCCATCGCTTCCTACGGGCGGGGGCGTCGGGTGCGACGGCGGCGCGTCCCGCGCGGGCGAGCGCGTCCCGGGCCTGCCGGGTGTCCTCGTACACGCCCTGAAGGACGAGGAGTTCGCCGGCCCGGGCGCTCGCCGTGGGGTCGCGGCCGTCGAGGGCGGCCAGCTCCAGGACCGTCCGCGCCTGGCGGAGCAGCGCCGCGCAGAACGCGACGGGAATGAGCACGAGGAACGGGCCGCCCACGACCGATCCCTCCGATACGACGGCCCTTCGGCCGCGAGCGACCACCCGTGCCCTGAGCTCCGCCTCAGTGGCGTCGGGACGACTCCCCCGAAGCGAGGCGATCGCTTCGGGCACGGCCGGACCGATACGGCGGACGGTGAAGTCGGCGAGGCGTTCGGGAAGGTGCCCTGGATCGGTGACGACCGACGCCAGCAACGAGCGCTCAGGGGAGGGCTCCCCGCGGGAACCCGCAGTTCTCAGATCATCCCGAGACGGCACAAATCGTATCTATCATGAATCACCCCCTGAGGGACGATCCCTCCGTACCCTGGCGGACGACTCTGCGAGGTGGACACCGTGAAGCACTGGCGGGCTCTGATCGTCCTCGGCACGGCCCAGTTCCTCATGGTCCTGGACACCTCCGTGATGAACGTGTCCATCAGTCAGCTCGTCGAGGACTTCGACACGGAGGTCACCGCCATCCAGGCGGTCATCACCCTGTACGCGCTGGTCATGGCCGCATTCATGATCATCGGCGGCAGGTTCGGGGACATCCTGGGGCGTCGCCGCATGTTCCTGCTGGGGCTGGCCGTCTACGGCGTGGGATCGGCCCTGACCGCCGTGGCACCCACTCTGTGGGTCCTCACGCTGGGCTGGTCCGTCATCGAGGGGCTCGGCGCCGCCATGGTGCTGCCGGCCATGGCCGCCCTCGTCGCGGAGTCGTACCGCGGGAAGGACCGGGCCATCGCCTATGCGGTCATCGGGGGCCTCGCCGGCGCCGGGATCGCGGTCGGACCGCTGCTGGGCGGGTGGGTGACGACGTATCTGACCTGGCGGTTGGTCTTCGCCGGCGAGGTCGTGGTCGTCGTGGCCGTCCTGCTGTGCCGCCGGGTGATCGCGACGCCCGCCCCGGCCGGTCCGCGTCCCCGGCTGGACGGGGTCGGCGCGGTGCTCTCCGTCGCCGGACTGGGGCTGGGCGTCCTCGGGGTGCTGCAGAGCAGCACCTGGGGATGGGTGCAGCCCCGCAACCCTCCTTTCACCGTGCTCGGCTTCGCACCGACGCTGTTCGTCGTCGGCGCCGGGGTGGCCGTCCTGGCCCTCTTCCGGCACTGGGAGGGGCGGCGGGAGCACCAGGGCGCCGACCCCCTCGTGGACCTGTCCCTGCTGGACAGACCCGTGCTGCGGTCCGGCCTGATGACGCTGCTGAGCCAGAACCTCATCCTGCTGGGGCTGTTCTTCACGATTCCGCTGTATCTGCAGGTGGTTCAGGGGTTCGACGCCTTCGAGACGGGGCTGCGTCTGCTCCCGGTGTCCGCCACCATGCTGGTGACCTCCCTGTCCGCCTCCTCGCTGGGACGGCTGTGGGGGCCGCGCCGGGTGGTCCGGCTGGCCCTGGCGATCCTGGTGGCGGCCATCGTGTGGCTGCTGGCCACGATCGACCCGGTCATCGACGACGCGCAGTTCGCCGGTTCCATGGCCCTGCTGGGCGTGGGCGTCGGCCTGCTCGCCTCGCAGCTGGGCAACGTCGTCCAGTCCGGCGTCGGCGAGGAGGAACGCAGTGAGGCCGGTGGGCTCCAGTTCACGGCACAGAATCTGGGCTCCGCGCTGGGCACCGCGCTCATCGGGTCCATTCTGATCGGTGCGCTGGCCCACGCCTTCACCACGCAGGTGGCGGACGACCCGCGGCTGTCCGCGGGGACCCGTGAACAGGTCGGTGTCTCCCTGGAGGCCGGGATCACCTTCGTCCCCACGGATCAGGTGCGCTCGGCGGCCGAGCGTGCCGGGCTGCCGCCGTCCGAGGTCCACGCCGTCGCGGACTCCTACGCCTCCGCGCAGCTGAACGGCCTGAAGGCGGCGATCCTGGCCACCGGCGGCATCGCCCTCGCCAGTTTCCTGGTCACGTCGCACCTGCCCACCGCCCGGGAAGGCCGTCCGCGGCGACCGGACGCCGAAACTCCGGCCGGGGCGACCGGATCCGCGCGCTGAGCCCGGAAGGAATCACCTGCGAGCGGGACCGGAGCCACCACCGGTCCGGCCACGGCCCGCGGGGACACCGAGGGGCGACGCCTGCGGACCTCGTGCGGGTCAGTGGTGTTTCCAGTCGGTCAGTCTCCTCCAGGTGGCACCGCGTACCGAGTCGATGGTCACCTGCTCGGACACGTACCGCTCGCAGCGGGGGTTGTGGCACGGGCCCGCCGTCCAGCGCGGAACGTAGACGCCCATGTTCCTGTGGCGTTCCACGACGCTCTTCACCGGCCGCCGGCAGGAGGGGCAGCGGTGCTGGGAGGCTGGGGTCGTCCTGTGCTTCGGCTGGCCTTCCATACCCTCACTTTACTACCGCTTTAGCTTCTTGGCCTTTTCTTGACCCTCGGTCGCGGGGCGGGCGGAGCAGGCTGAACGTGATCGACACGGCGAGGACCGTCACGATGACGGCGAGGCTGACCAGGGAAGGAATCTCGGGGACGGCGGGGCTGATCATCTTGTGGGACGCCTGGAGGACGAGCTTGACACCGATGAAGGCGAGGATGATCGCCAAGCCCGTACTGAGGTAGTGGAAGCGGTCGAGCAGGCCGGCGAGCATGAAGTACAGGGCGCGCAGGCCGAGGATGGCGAAGGCGTTGCTGGTGTAGACGATGAAGGCGTCGCTGCTCACGGCCAGGACGGCGGGCACGCTGTCGACGGCGAAGACGAGGTCGGCGGCCTCGATCGCGGCGACGACCGCCAGCAGGGGCGTGGCGACGAGGCGTCCGGCCTCCCGGACGAAGAAGTGGGGTCCCGCGTACTCGTCGCGCACCGGGATCGCCTTGCGCAGCAGCCGTACGGCGAAGCTCTTGCCGGGGTCGAAGCTCTCGTCCTCGCCCTTGAGGATCTTGTAGGTGCTGTAGAAGAGGACGGCCGCGAAGGCGAAGAGCACCGCGGTGAACCGGCTGACCACCGCCACACCTGCGGCGAGGAAGATCCCGCGGAAGACCAGGGCGCCGAGGACACCGAGGAAGAGCACCCGGTGCTGGTAGGCGCGCGGCACCTGGAAATAGCCGAAGATCAGAGCGAACACGAACAGGTTGTCCACCGACAGGCTCTTCTCCAGCAGCCACGCGGTGGTGTACTCGACTCCGGCGGTGGTGCCGACCACGAGGAAGACGACGCCGCCGAAGACGATCGCCAGGCCGACCCAGACCCCGCTCCAGGCGGCGGCCTCGCGGAAGCCGATGACATGGGCCTCGCGGTGCGCGAGGAGGTCCACCGCCAGCGACACGAGCACCGTGACGGCGAACACCAGCCACAGCCACAGGGGCACGTCATGCATGGCCCGACCTCGCAGACGTGATCGACCGGAACCCGTCCTTCGAGTCTGCGGGACACAACCGCAGTTGTCTCGCGCACGACGGGCCGAGCGCCGCTCCGGCCGCGCGGCGAGCGTCCCGGACGATCCGGCGGCGACAAAGCGCTTTGACCCCGTGCACGTGGGGAACTCGGAACATATCCGGCAGGACGGGACGCGGGAGGCGGGTCGCCATCGACGGACGGAGGACGTCGCGATGGCCACGAATCCGACCCTGCCCGAGCAAGCAACAGCGATCCGCAGGTCAGCGGTGTGTTCGCACACCGAGTGGGATCCACTGGAAGAGATCGTCGTGGGCCGCCTCGACGGTGCGGCGATCCCCTCCAGCCATCCGGTGGTCACCTGCAACCTCCCCCGCTGGGCCGCCCGCCTCCAGCGTCTGACCGCCGGCCGCCGCTACCCGCGGGCCCTGGTCGGACCCGCTCGGCAGGAACTGGAGGAGTTCGTCTGCCTGCTGCGCTCCCTCGGCATCACGGTCACCCGCCCGGACCCGGTCGATCACCGGGCGGGATTCAGCACTCCCGCGTGGTCCTCACACGGCTTCTGCAACACCTGCCCCCGCGACAGCCTGCTGGTCATCGGCGACGAGATCATCGAAACCCCGATGGCGTGGCCGTGCCGCTACTTCGAGACCCTCTCCTACCGGAGGCTGCTGAAGGACTACTTCCGGCGCGGGGCACGCTGGACCGCCGCCCCGAAACCACAGCTCACCGACGAGCTCTACGACAAGCGGTTCACCGTCCCCCGGGACGGCGAACCGATGCGCTACATCCTCACCGAATTCGAGCCGGTCTTCGACGCGGCGGACTTCGTCCGCGCCGGACGCGACCTGTTCGCCCTGCGCAGCAACGTCACCAACGCCATGGGCATCAACTGGCTGCGCCGGCACCTCGGCCCCGGCTACCGCATCCACGAGATCCCCAGCCGCTGCCGCACCCCCATGCACATCGACACGACGTTCCTGCCGCTCGGCCCCGGCAAGGCCCTCGTCAACCCCGAGTACATCGACGTCGACCACCTGCCCGAGGCCCTGCGCTCCTGGGACATCCTGACCGCCCCCGAACCCGACCCCATCTCCGACCGGCTACTGAAGATCGCCTCCATGTGCGGCAAGTGGCTCAGCCTCAACGTCCTCATGATCGACCAACAGCGAGTCGTCGCGGAACGCCACCACACCGGCATGCTGCGCGCACTGGAGAAATGGGGCTTCACCCCGATCCCGGCCGACCTCCTGCACTACGCACCCTTCGGAGGCTCCTTCCACTGCGCCACCCTCGACGTCCGACGCCGGGGCAGCCTCCAGTCGTACGACACATGAGCGGGCCCACTCCTTCACCCGAGAGGCCGCGTACCGCGTTCGCGGCGACCGCCGTGTGACGACCGGGCGCGCGGCAGTGCTCACACCGCCGCGCGCCGTCAGGTCGTGCCTAAGCGCTGGGGCCCTTGGCCCTCTTCACGTGGTCCGGCTGCTTCTCCTCGTGCTCCCTGCGTGTGCTGCGTACCAGCCAGGTGGCTCCGCCCACGGCCAGGGCGACCGGCCACTCCAGCGCCCCTGCCACGGTCAGCGCTCCAAGGCCTCCGTAGAACGCGAGGTCCTTGGCGGCGGGCGGACCGGGAAGCCGGGACGTCGCCGCCCGGGCCGTACTCGTCACCTCTTCCTTGGTGAGGTACGGGATCGGGACCGAAGGGTGCAGCGTGCGCATGTGCAGGTGCAGACCGGCACCGTCGCCCGCGTGCGTCTCCTCCCGGATTTTCTCCGCTGCCTTGGGCATCACCCTCACTCCCTTCGTCGAAGTCGGTGTGGTGTGCCTCTTCAATTCTCGCGCGCCTCCGGTGGCGTGCGCGCATGGAACGCGTTGCCATGGAAACCCGGGGTTCCTGCCTGAGGTGGCACACCGAGAGGGGGGCCGGAGCACGGGAGCTGGTGATGTGCTGTGGCACTGCCGGGAAGGGGGCTGCTGCGGGCCGTGGTGGCCCGCGCGGTGGGTGTGCCTCGGGGCGAAGGCCGGGCCCGGGTCCGGTTCTTCGGACGGCGCGCGCACATCGCCGTACGGGGACTGCACCCCGGCGGCCTCCCGGAGTCCTCGGCGGAGAAGCTGGCCGAGGAGGTCGAGCGGCGTCTGGCCGCTCTGCCGTCGGTCGACTGGGCCGTGGTCAACACCGTGCTCGGACATGCCGTTGTCGGCACCGGGAGCGAGTACGAGGGCGAAGCGGTCGAGGACGCCCTGACCGCGGTCGTCGAGGCCGTGGAGGAGGCGCACGGCGTTGTACACCCGCTGCCCGAGCATCCGGCGTCGGGCGGCACGACCCGCCGTTCCGCCTCGGCCGTGGCCATGCATGTCGCCGCCGCACCTGTGGCGGCCCTCGCCGGTCTGACGCGCCACGCCCCCGTCCCCGCGGGCATCGCGGCACTCGTCCCGATCGTCGACACCCATCCCCGGCTGCGGCACCTCGTCGAGCAGGCGGTCGGGGCCGAGACCGCGGGAGTGCTCCTGTCCTCCATCACCGCGCTCGGCCAGGCGGGCTCCGGCGGCCTGGTCGGGACGGGAGTGGACGCGTTGCGGCACGTCCTGCGCGCGAGGGAGGCCGCCGCGGAGACGGCCGCGTGGACGGCGGCCGAGCCACGCCTCACGGGCAACCCCGAGGCGGGTGCCCATCGCACGGCACCCCCGGCGACTGCCCGCGAGGCACCGCTGAAACCGGGGCCGGTCGAGCGGTACGCCGACCGGGCACTCGGCGTGGCGACGGCATCGTTCGCCGGATCGTTGCTGGTGACCAGGCGTCCCGGGCGGGCGGTCGGGGCGGCGCTTGCGGCCGTTCCGAAGGCTCCGCTGCTGGCGCGCGAAGGCTTCGCCTGCGTTTTCGGGCGAGGCATGGCTCGGCGAGGAGTCGTCGTGGCCGCCCCCGAGGCGCTGCGCCGGCTCGACCGGATCAGCACGGTGCTGCTCGACACGGACGTACTGGCCACCGGGGTCCACAGGCCGGCCGATCTGATCGCGCTCGACGAGGACGTGCCCGCCGGTGAGCTCGCCGCGACGGCCCACCGCCTGTTCGACGGCCTCTCCCCCGAACGCGTGCAGCGGGAGGGCGCGTGGGCGCTGGGGCCGGTCGACCAGCTGTCGTTGCGGGGACGTACGGGCGAGCGGGCCCAGGAACGCCTCCGGCGGGAGGGCGCAGGGCTCGTGCTGGGCCTCGCGCACGATAGGCGCCTGCTCGCGGTGATCTCCGTGCTGCCCGAGATGCACGAAGCGGCGAGCGCCTTCGTCTCGGCCGCCCACGCCGCGGGTCTCAGGGTCGTGGCCGCGGGCGCGCACAGCGCCGACGTGTCCGTGCGCGAGGCCGACGCGGTCGCCGAGGCGGACGAGGGGAACGAGGGGAACGCCGGGGAGGCCCACCGGCTGTACGAGTCGGTGCGGACCTTGCAACGCGACGGGGACGGCGTGCTGGTGATCTCGCACGACCGCCGCGCGCTCCTGGCCGCCGATGTCGGCGTGGGATTCGCGGACGCGCGGGAGAGACCGCCCTGGGGCGCGGATCTGTACCTGGACGGCGATCCGGCGTCGGCCGTGACGATCGTGGACGCCTGTCGCGCCGCCCGGGAGACCGCCCATGTGGGCGTGCGGCTCGCCCAGGCCGCGGCCGTGGTCGGGGCGACGGCGGTGCTGGCGGGACGGGCACGGCGTCCCGCCGCCCGGGGAGTGACGGCGTTCAACACGGCCGCCGCACTGGGCACGCTGGCCGGTGCCTGGGTCGCCGTACGACTGCTGCGGCGGCCCCCGCCGCTGCCCACACCGCGGCACCCGTGGCATGCCATGGACCCGGCCACCGCGCTCGCCAGGACCAGGAGCGGCGACGGGGGACTCACGTCCGAGGAAGCGCGGACACGGGCCTCCACCACCGGCGACGCGGCACCGGGCGCATCACTCGGCCGGGCCTATCTCTCCGAGATGGCGAACCCCCTGACGCCCGTCCTCGGCGCCGGGGCGGCCATGTCGGCGTCGGTCGGTGCCCTCCTCGACGCCGTGGTCATCGTGGCGGTCACCGCGCTGTCAGGGCTTTTCGGCGGCTTCCAGCGGTACCGGACCGACCGCGCGGTCGGTCGACTGCGCCGGGAATCGGCCGTGACGGCCCATGTCGTCCGGGACGGGCAGGAGACCGTCGCCCCCGCCGAGGAACTGGCCGTGGGCGATGTGGTGAACCTGAACCCGGGTGACGTCGTACCGGCCGACGCCCGCCTGCTGGAGGACCACCACATGGAAGTCGACGAATCCGCGCTGACCGGCGAGTCGCTGCCGGTGGCCAAGAGCGTGGCGCCGGTTCTGGCCGCGGACCTCGGAGACCGTACCTCCATGGTCTACGAGGGCACCACCGTGGCGGCGGGCCGCGGTCGCGCGGTCGTCGTCGCGACCGGTGCGGCCACCGAGGCGGGCCGCGCCGCGGCGGGTGGGCGGGGTACGGCCCCTGCCGCGGGAGTCGAACGCCGGCTGGCCCGGATCACCCGAACCACGCTGCCGGTGGCCCTCGGCTCGGCCGCCGGTGTGGTGGGGGCGGGCCTGCTGCGCGGGCGTCCCGCCCGGGCCACGGTCGGAGCGGGCGTCGGACTGGCCGTGGCCAGCGTGCCCGAGGGCCTTCCGTTCCTGGTGTCGGCCGCCCAACTCGCCTCCGCCAGAAGGTTGTCCGCGCGCGGAGCCCTGCTCAGACATCCCCGCACCATCGAGGCGGCGGGTCGTACCGACGTCCTGTGCTTCGACAAGACAGGAACTCTCACCCACGGGCGGATCTCCCTGGTCGCCGTCGCCGCCGACGGCCGCAGCCGCCGCCTCGAACAGCTGGAGGACGAGCAACGCGCGGTCCTCGCCGCGGCGTTGCGGGCGACACCACGTCCGCACAACGGCGGAGAACTGGAACACGCCACCGACGGCGCGGTCACCGACGGCGCCGGGGACGCTCGGGTCACCCGTACGACGGGCGCACCTGGCTGGCGGCGCACCTCCAGCCTGCCGTTCGAGGCGAACCGTGTCTTCCACGCGACGCGGGGCCGCTGCGGCCGACATCGGATCCTGTCCGTCAAAGGGGCGCCGGAGGAGGTCGTGGAGCGCTGTGCCACGCGCGGCGGGCGACACCTGGACAGCGAGGGCAGGAACGCCGTACTCGCGGCCGGTGAGGAGCTGGCGGCGGCGGGGCACCGGGTTCTCGCGGTCGCCGAACTGCGGGACGCGCCCGGCGGCAGACTCACCGACGAGACGGTGGACGGCCTCGACTTCCGGGGGTTCCTCGCGTTCGCCGACCGGGTGCGCGGCACCGCCCGGGACGCGGTGCGCCGTCTCGCGGACGCCGACGTGCACATCGTCATGATCACCGGAGACCATCCGGGCACCGCCGAGTCGATGGCCCGGGAACTGGGCGTCCTGGACGGCAGAAGGGTGGTGACGGGAGCCGAACTCGACGACCTGGACGACCACGCCCTGGACGAACTGCTGCCCGACGTCGGTGTCGTCGCCCGCGGCACCCCGGTGCACAAGGTCCGTGTGGTGCGGGCGTTCCAGCGTCTGGGCCGTACGGTCGCGATGACCGGCGACGGTGCCAACGACGCCCCCGCCATCCGGCTCGCCGACATCGGGATCGCGTTCGGCAGGCGGGCCACTCCTGCCGCGCGTGCGGCAGCGGACCTGGTCGTCACGGACGACCGGCTGGAGACGGTGCTCGCCGCGCTCGTGGAAGGACGCGCGATGTGGGCCTCCGTACGGGAGACCCTGGCGATCCTGGTCGGCGGCAACCTCGGTAAGATCGCCTTCACCCTCCTCGGCGCGGCCGCCACCGGATCCTCGCCCCTGACGGCCCGCCAGCTCCTGCTGGTCAACCTCTTCACCGATCTCGCGCCGGCCATGGCCGTCGCCCTGCGCCCACCGCGGCGGGAGGCCGCCGAGCGCATGCTCCGCGAGGGACCGGAAGTGTCGCTCGGTACGGCCCTGTCCGAGGAGATGGTGTGCCGTGCGGCCGCCACGGCACTGGGCGCCACGGCCGGCTGGCTCGCCGCACGCTTCACCGGTCGGGCCACCCGCGCCCGTACCGTCGCCCTGGTCGCACTCGTCGGCGCGCAGCTCGGCCAGACCCTCCTCGTCGGGGGTCGCAGCGGATCGATCGCCGTGTCCTCCCTCGGCTCACTGGCCGCGTTGGCGGCCGTCGTCCAGACCCCGGTCCTGAGCCAGTTCTTCGGCTGCGCGCCTCTTGGCCCGGTCGCGTGGGGGATCGCCCTGTCCGCAGCGGCCGGGGCGACGGTGACCTCACCCTTCCTCCCACCGCTGATCACGCGCGTCCGCACACGGTTCGACACTCCAGGGGCACCGCGATCGCGACGGCGTTCGGCGTAGCACGGCGTGGTGGCGGTCCGCGTCCGTTCGGGTGGTCCGTCCGACATGACCGCCGGGGTTGCGGGAACCGCTGTTGCATGGGTCCGCATCACGACGAAGCACCCGTCGTCGACGCACTCGCCCGCTACCACGAGGTCGGCGAGTCGGCGTTCACACCTCCGGGACACAAGCAGGCCCGTGGGGCGGATCCGCGTGCCCGGGCCGTTCCGGGCAATGCCGTCTTCTTCGGCGACGTCCTGGCCAACGGCGGCCTCGACGACCGGCCCGCGCGCGGCGGCATGTCGGCGCGGGCCGAGGAACTGATGGCCGATGCCGCGCACGCCGAGCACACGTTCTTCTCGACGTGCGGCAGCTCGCTGTCGGTGAAGGCCACCATGCTCGCGGTGACGTGTCCGGGCAACCGGCTGCCGGTCGGGCGTGACGCCCACAAGTCGGTGGTCTTCGGACTGATCCTCTCCGGCGTCGAACCGGTGCGGGTGGAGCCGCAGTGGGACGTGTCCCGGCACATCACCCATCCGCCGTCGGCGGCCGCGATCGATCCGGCGGAGTCGGCGTCTCGGACGGATCCGCTCGGCACGACCAGTCCGAACGTCCTGCTCTACGCGGGGATCGACGCCTGGCGCCGGCAGATGGTGCAGTCGGGGCGCGAACTGATCGGCGGCGCGCTGGAGTTGGCCGCGCGCACCCGTACGGCCATCGAGGAGATCGACGGTTTCCACGTCCACGACGCCGCGGACTTCTGCGACCCGGGACTCACCGCGGACTTCGATCCCCTCCCCGTCGTCATGGCCGCGGATGAAGCAGGTCGGTCTGCCGGGCGACGCCTACTTCGCCCGGCACGAGAAGGTGTCGGCCGACCGGGCCGTCGGCAGGATCGCGGAGGAGACGATCACCCCTTACCCGCCGGGAATCCCCGTGGTGCTGCCCGGCGAACGGCTGACCGAGCCGGTGCTGGAGTACCTGACCACGGGTGTCGCGGCCGGGATGTTCCTGCCGGACGCGGCCGACCGGAAGCTCGGCACCATGCGTGTCGTGGCCGAGGACCGACCCGCCACGCAGACGGAGGAGGAGACGGAAGTGACCGACAAGCACGCGCTGTCCGCCGACACCGGTCGGGAGGAGACACCGCAGGAGCGCGCCGACCGGAAGTGGAACGACCTGGTCCAGGAGATCAGGGTCACCCAGACCGGTGTGCAGATCCTCTTCGGATTCCTGCTGACGGTGGCCTTCCAGCCCCTGTTCCACTCACTGCCCGAGACCGACCATGTGCTGTACGCCGTCACGGTCGTCCTCGGCGCCCTGACGACCTGCACCCTGGTCGCCCCCGTCGCGCTCCACCGGATCACCACCGGACAGCACATCAAACCGCAGGCCGTGCACTGGGCCTCGCTGATCACCCTCGTCGCGCTGGTGCTGCTGCTGGCGACGATGACCTGCGCCGTGCTCCTCGTGCTGCGCACCGTACTGACGAACCACGACACCGCGCTCTGGATCACCGTCGGAGTGGCCGCCCTGTACGCGGTGTCCTGGTTCGTCCTCCCCCTGGCCGCACGCATCGCACGCACCGTGCGCGAGAAGTCTCAGTCGTGACCACGCCGACCGGGGTGGGTCGTCAGGTCGCTCATGCGGTCGACGACATCGCGGAGCCGGCCGCTCTTCCGGTAGCACACGCGCTGCCGTGCCGACCCTCCCGGCGAGGGATACGGCCGCCGTCACTCCGGAGGCGTGGCTCCGGACACACTGGGACGTTTGCAGCGGTCCTGCTCCGGATCGGGGGCGGGAGTGAGGCGACCGTGCGTGGTCCGCACGTGTGCGGTCGCGGATGCGGGGCACCCAGTGTGACGCGGCGGAGCGCCCATGCGCGCCCGTTCGCAAAGTGTCCAGGGAGGAGATGGTGGCGTATGGCCGAGGACCCGACCAGCAAGCACCCCCGTCCGGAGTTCCCCACGCAGGACCAGGAGCACCCGGGCTGGACCGGCCCCATGGACCCGCCGCCCGACCACGGCGAGGAGTCGTACGAGGGCAGCGGACTGCTGCGCGACCTCAAGGCGGTGGTCACCGGGGGTGACTCGGGCATCGGGCGGGCCGTCTCCCTCGCCTTCGCCCGCGAGGGCGCCGACGTCCTGTTCACGCATCTGCCGGAGGAGAGCGCCGACGCCGACGAGACCGTCCGGCTGGTGGAGGACGCGGGCCGCAAGGCCGTCGCCGTAGCCTGTGACATCCGCGAGGCGGAGCAGTGCCGCCATGTGGTGGACCGGGCCGTCGCCGAGTTCGGGCACATCGACGTCCTGGTGAACAACGCCGCCTATCAGATGTCGCAACCCGACGGTATCGGGGCGATCTCGACCGAGCAGTTCGACCGGGTCGTCCGGACGAACCTGTACGGCATGTTCTGGCTGTGCAAGTTCTCCCTGCCGCACATTCCCGCCGGCGGTTCCGTCATCAACACGACGTCGGTGCAGGCGTACAAGCCCAGTCCGCATCTGCTCGACTACGCGATGACAAAAGGGGCCATCGTCACTTTCACACAGGGGCTCGCACAGATGGTCGTCGACGACGGAATCCGCGTGAACGCGGTGGCACCTGGACCGGTGTGGACTCCGCTGATTCCGGCGACGCTGCCCGACACCGTGGAATTCGGCAAGCAGGCACCGCTCGGGCGCCCCGCCCAGCCTGCCGAAATGGCGCCCGCCTATGTCTTCCTCGCCTCGCGACGGGCGAGTTTCATCACCGCCGAGATCCTCAATGCCACCGGGGGCACGCCCCTGCCCTAGAGGGGGCAGAGCTACGGCCGAGAACGTCGAGAAAACATCCCGGCCGGGAGGAATGACATTCGATTCCGGGGACATACGGGGTTCAGGAGGTAATCATGGTTCCTATTCTTCTGGTTCTTCTTCTGGTCCTCATTCTCTTCGGTGTGGGATTCGCCGTGAAAATACTCTGGTGGATCGCGCTCGTCGTCCTGGTGCTGTGGCTGCTGGGCTTCCTTGTCCGCGGTACGACGGCCAGCGGAAGCCGGGGCCGCTGGTACAGGTGGTGAGTCCGAAAGGACACGGATTTCAGGGAAATTCAAGAGAATGGGGCCGACCGGGATTTCCCGGCCGGCCCCGGCTCGTGCGTGCTCACGGCTTCAGGAGCGTCTTGACCATGCCGTCCTCCTTGGCCTGGAACATCGCGTACGCCTTCGGGGCGTCCTCCAGGGGTACTGCGTGGGTCTTGAAGGTGTCGACGCCGAGCGGGTCCTCGTCCGTGAGGAGCGGCAGGATGTCGTCCACCCAGCGCCACACGTTGGCCTGACCCATGCGCAGCTGGATCTGCTTGTCGAACATGGTCAGCAGCGGCATCGGGTTGACCGCTCCCCCGTAGACGCCGGAGACGGACACGGTGCCGCCCCGGCGAACCAGGTTGATGGCGGTGTGCAAGGCCCCGAGCCGGTCGACGCCCGCCTTCTCCATGAGCGGCCGGGCCATCGCGTCGGGGAGGTGTCCGACGAACCACTGCGCCGCCTTGGCGAACGGTGCCCCGTGGGCCTCCATGCCGACGGCGTCGATGACGGCGTCCGTGCCGCGCCCGTCGGTGAGGTCGCGGACCGCCTTGGTCAGGTCGTCGCCCGCGGTCTCACGGAGGTCGAAGCAGGTGACCCCGCGGGCGCGGGCCCGTTCCAGGCGCTCGTCCACCAGGTCGACCCCGACCACCAGATCGGCCCCTCGGTGCCGTGCGACGCGGCAGCACATGTCGCCGATGGGTCCGAGCCCCAGCACGGTCACCGTGCCGCCCTGCGGGACGTCCGCGTACTCGACCGCCTGCCAGGCCGTGGGCAGCACGTCGGACAGATACACATAGCGGTCGTCCGGCGGGCCGGCGGGCACCTGGACGGGCAGCCGGTTCCCGAACGGCACCCGCAGGAACTCGGCCTGTCCACCCGGGACTTGGCCGTACAGCTTGGTGTACCCGAAGAGGGAGGCCCCGGTGCCGTACTCGTGCACCTGGGTCGTCTCGCACTGTGAGTAGAGCCCCTGGTCGCACATGAAGCAGTCGCGGCAGGAGACGTTGAAGGGGATGACCACGCGGTCGCCCTGCTTGAGGGCGTGCACCTGCGGTCCGACCTCCTCGACGACGCCCATCGGTTCATGGCCGAGGATGTCGCCGGCTTCCAGGAACGGTCCGAACAGCTCGTACAGATGGAGGTCGGAACCGCAGATCCCGGACGACGTGATCCTCACGACGATGTCGTCCGGCTTCTCGATCCCCGGATCGGGAACCGTCTCCACCCGTACGTCCCGCTTCCCCTGCCATGTCAGTGCGCGCATCGTCAGCCTCCTCGCTCCACGGCTCCGCACCGGCTCGTGCCTGGTGACGGGGGCCGATACCTTTCGCCCCGAGTCCCCGCCCGCACCGATCCGACACGCCTCGGCCGGCGCGAGGCGTGCCCGCCGCCTGCCGTAGGGAGCCGTGTCGTCACCAGGATTCGGTGTGGCCGGGGCCGACCCGGGGCGGGCCATCGGCCGTGGCGGGCGGGTGGGCGAAGCCGATCTCCTTCGCCGTGGTGATCCGGGCGCCCATGTTGCGCTCCATCATTTCCAGCGCGGCGGACTCCAGATGGGGGTGGATGGAGGCGACGGCGTCCCTGGGCACCGTGACATCCAGGTGGCGGATGTGCGCGTCCAGAGCCGAATAGAGAACGCACTGCTCGGTGACCTGTCCGCTCAGCACCACGAGTCCGACGCCCAGTCGCCTCAGAAGGTAGGCCAGGGGCGTGTCGTAGAACACGGAATGGCGTGCCTTGACCACGAAAAGCGAATCGTCGTCGGGCCTTATCGGCTCGATCAGGTCGGCGTGCGGACGGGCCAGCGCGGTGCTGACCAGCTCTCCGTGATGGGAACGCCACAGTCCGAAGTTGTCGTTCGTGTAGATCACCGGCACGTCCGCCTCGCGGGCCCGGCCGATCAGCTGCGCCAGGACCGGTACGACTTGTCGGACGGACGGCACGAGCAGCTCGGCGTCCTCGTGGTCGTATGTGTTGATCATGTCGATCACGATGAGGGCGAGCCCCGTCGCGCTTGAGGTTCGTTCCACGGCCCTCGCCGCCCGTCCGGTGTTCCCGCGTCGTCAGTCGCGCAGGTGGGGAAGCATCTTGGTGTACGGACGGGCGTTCTCCACCGTGTAGTGCTTGCCGCGGTGGCTGATCTGCTCGCCGGTGAACAACTGCCGGATGATCTGCACCGCCTCCTCCGGTGTCGACCCCGAGCCGGCACCCCCGAGTACCCGGCGGGCAGTCGGCCTAACGGCGCGTGAGGGGTGTCCGGTGCGAGAGGGGCCACTGGGAAATCGATCGCGCGATCGGTCACGGCTGAAGTGACCCTCTCGGCCACGGTCAGCTCCATGCCCATCTCGGCCCGTTCTTTCGTTACAGCGGCGGCCCAGGGGTACCCGTGTGACGCGGCCGGCGTCGTCCGTCGTCCGTCGTCCGGCACCCGTTCCCCCACACCCCGTGGAGCAGGCCCGTGAAAGCCCTAGTCATCGCATCTCGGCCCCGGACCGGGCCCCGACAGCCCCGGTCGGGCGCACGGCCTCGGCCGCACGATCGCCGACAACCTCCACGGAGTGGCCCGGGCGCTCGCCCAGCACCCGCTGACGGCACACGGCTGACAGAAGTCCCGCGATGACGGCCGAATCCCTCACCTCCGCCTCCCGGTTCCGCTGCTGGACCCCGCCCGGGGTCTACCGGCCGCAGACCGACACCGGGCTGCTGCGGCGGGCGCTGCACCGGGAGCGGATCACCAGCCGTACCAAGGTCCTGGACCTCGGAACCGGCAGCGGAGCGCTCGCGGTGGAGGCGGCACGGCTGGGTGCCAGGGTGACTGCGGTGGACATCTCGTGGCAGGCCTTGGTCTCCGCCTGGTGCAACGCCCTGCTGAACGGGCAGGTGGTGCGTGTCCGCCACGGTGACCTGGCATCCGCCGTCCCCGGCCGCCGGTTCGACCTCGTGGTCACCAATCCGCCGTACGTCCCCGCCCCGCCCGGCGACGGCCCGCCCCGGGGCCCCGCCCGCGCCTGGGACGCCGGGACGGACGGCCGACTGCTGATCGACCGCATCTGCGCGGCGGCGCCGACGGTGCTGCGGCCGGGGGGCCGACTGCTGATGGTGCACTCGCACCTCAGCGGTGTGGCGGAGACGCTGACACGGCTGCGGGCTGCGGAACTGCGCGCCGAGGTCGTCGACCGTACCCGGTTGCCCTTCGGCCGCGTACTGCGTTCCCGGCTCGACTGGCTGCGCGAACGCGGGCTGGTCGCCGACAGCAACGACCGTACGGCGGAGGAGCTGGTGGTGATCCGTGCCGAACACATCTGAACGGCCGCGCCGTATCCGCGTCCAGCGCGACGGCCCAATCCTGGTGGAGGGACCGGTCGAAGTGCTGGGCGAGGAGGACGAGGCGACCGTGTCCCGGCGCATCACTGCCGCAGCACCTTCGCCACCGGTCAGTTGCTGCACATCGCCCTCGACGGCAGCGGCGCCCGGCGACACCGCCACCGAGCATCCCCGTGAGGTCGTACGCGCCCTGATCGCCGCGGTCACCGACGTCTGCCACGGACACCTGGCCGACGCGACGCCACCGTGCTCTGTTTGGACTGGCACGGCCCCCGTACCGAAGAAAGCCCCACCCCGGCACCCCCGAACACATAACAGGCCGGCCTGCGAAAGGGCAGGACCAGGGTTGACGCGCACGACAACCCCGGGGGCTGCTTCCTGTGCCGAATCAGTCGCGACGGGCTGTGCAACTCCGGCAGTGGACCGACCAGTTGCAGAGCGACGGAAACGCGCACCGCGTGCTCTTCCCGCACGCCGTGGACGACCGCCGGCAGCACGGAGCCGAGATCGCCGTGGAGGTCGTTGCGACCGGCCACTCCTACGAACGTTCACCGGACCACGGACACCGAATAGCCGCCGCCAGCCGCGGAAAAGACCCCGTCCGCCGAACCGTTCCCGGCCGACCGGACGCGCGGTCGTACGCTGCACCTGCGGCCTCGACAGCGGCATCGTGAGTCAGAACGACACCGGCGGCCGTTCGGTTCGCACAGCGCCGAGCATGATGCGGCCGATCGCGGCAGTCGCCTCGGTGTGACTCATCCGGCCGGCGCTCGCCTCGCGTGCGAGCGCTTCGGCGGCGCCGATGACACCGAGCATGAGCACCTTGCCCTCCCTCTCCGGCAAAACCACAAACTGTTCGAGGGCCGCCAGGTAGGTTTCGGCGTAGCGCTCCCGGCCTTCGCGTAGAAGTTCCTCCGTCTCCGCACCGGCGGACAGCGCCGCCGTCACCGTTCCGAACTCCTTGCCGATATGGAGTACACAATCCACGTACGCCTCGGCGAGGATCACGACTGCCTCTTCGAGCGTGTGGGCTTCGGCCTCCAGAGCGGCTCGGGCGGCCGCCGTCTGCTGGTCGTCGATCCGTTGGTACAGCGCCTGCAACAACCCGGTGCGGGTCTGGAAGTGCTCATAGGCGATCGGTTTCGACACACCCGCGTCCTCGGCCACGCGAGCCAGGGTCAGGACGTCGGCTCCTTCGGCGCGCACGATGGCCAGCGCGGTGTCGAGGAGTTGGAGGCGTCGCTGGGCCCGTGACATTCGCCGCGCAACCACAAGATGCCTCCGTCGTCCCTCACCGGCAGGTTACCGAAGCCAGCCTACTAGGTGTAACTTACCGTTGGCTCGGCCCTGCCGACGCGGACAGCGATGTTCGTCGGCTCACGACTCTCGGGCCAGAGTCGTGATGGCATCGGCGACGTCCTCGTAAAGCGCGGCCGGCAGGTTGTGGCCCATGCCCGGGATGGCCAAGAGCTCGGCGCCCGAAATGCATTCGGCGGTGTCCTGACCCGCCTCGATGGGCACCAGAGGATCATCGGTGCCGTGAATCACCAGCGTCGGAGCAGTGATTCCCTTCAGTTTGTCGCGCCGGTCGCCACCGGTGGCGATGGCGGCGAGTTGACGGCCGCAGCCCGCGGGGGCAAAAGCGCGCCGCGCCGCCTTCAGCAGACGGGCACGCAGTCCCGCCTCGTCGTCCGGGTATCCGGGGCTCCCGAGGGTCTTGGCGACGTGGAGCGCGTGAGCGAGATAGGCATCCTCGTCCGATGGATCGGGTGTGGGGGCGATGAGAACCGCCAGGGCTTCCGGGCGTGCCAGGGGGATCGCCGGGTTGCCCGTGCTCGACATGATCGAGGTCAGGGACAACACACGTGCCGGGTGGTCGGCCGCGAGAAGTTGGGCGATCATGCCGCCCATGGACACGCCGACCAGGTGCGCACGTGTAACTCCGAGTGCGTCGAGTACCGCCAACGCGTCGACGGCCATGTCCTCCAGGCCGTAAGGCACGTCGGGCGCCAGACCTTGAGCGGCTTCCGCCAGTGCGGTGGTCCAGTCCGGCACAGGTTCTTCGTCGAGATGTGTCGACAGGCCGGCGTCACGGTTGTCGAAGCGGATCACCCGGAAACCACGGTGAACGAGAGCCTGGTGGAACCCGTCGTCCCATTTGACCATCTGGTCGCCCAGTCCCTGCACGATCAGCAGAGGCTCGCCCGACACGGGCCCGAGCGTGTCGTACTCCAGCGCTATCCCGCCGACATGGACCACGGCCATGTGAAGTCCTCCTTCGCGAGTACGGAAGCACGTCAGTCGAGCGCCTGAGCGAGGTCGGCGATCAGGTCGTCATGGTTCTCGATGCCGACGGAGATACGGATGAGCGCGTCCGACAGGCCGATCTCTTCCCGAAGGTCCTTGGGCACACCCGAGTGGGTTGTCGACGCGGGGTGGCAGATGAGTGTTTCGGTGCCGCCCAGGCTCACGGCGAGCTTGCACACGGCAAGTCTGTCGAGGAAGGCGAAGGCTTCCTTCTCCCCGCCCTTGACGGAGAAGGAGAAGGTCGATCCCGGCTCGGTCGACTGCCGCAGAAACACCTCACGGGCAGGGTCGCTCGCGTCGAGGAAGCCCAGGTAGTCGACCTTGTCGATCTTCTCGTGCCGCCGCAGGTACTCGGCGAGGCGACGAGCGTTGTCGTTGGCCCGCTCGGCACGGATCTTCAGGGTCTCGAGGGATCGCAGCAGCATCCAGCTGGTGTGCGGGTCCAGTTGTGTTCCCAGGGCGCTGCGGGTCTGCACAACCTTACGGACGTACTCCGCGCTGCCCGTCACTCCGCCAGCGATGAGGTCGCTGTGTCCGCCCACGTACTTGGTGAGCGAGTAGACGGCCAGATCGGCTCCGTGCGCAAGCGGCTGCTGGAACATGGGACCGAGAAGGGTGTTGTCCACCACGACGAGCGGACGCCGGCCCTGACGGCGGCCTATTTCGTCCGCGACATCCGCCGTCAACCGGAGATCGACGAGCCCCCCGGTGGGATTGGCGGGTGTCTCGACGAAGATCACGCCGACGGAACCCTTGCTCATCGCCTCGTCCGCCGCGGCTCGGACACAGTGGATGTCGAGGCCGTCGGTGAAGCCGACAGCGTCGATACCGAAACCCGACAGCGTGTTGCGGATGAACGTCTCCGTGCCACCGTAGAGCGGTCGGGAGTGCAGGATCACATCACCCGGCCGAAGAAAAGTGAGCGCGGTCGTGGAGATCGCCGCCATTCCCGAGGCGAATACCGCACCGCGTTCGGCATCGTCCCAGACGGCCAGTCGGTCCTCCAGCATTTCGAAGTTGGGGTTGTTGAAGCGCGAGTAGACGAGACCGGCCTCCTCCCCCGCACGCGCCTCACGCCGTCCAGCCGTGATGTCGAACAGGTCCTTGCCCTGCTGCGCCGTCTCGAAGACGAACGTCGAGGTGAGGAATACCGGCGGCTTGAGGGAACCCTCCGAGAACGCCGGCGAATAGCCGTACCCCATCATCAACGTCTCCGGCCGCATGGACCGCCGGGCGATGGTGCGGTTCTTGTAGTCTTTCGACTTCATTTCACTTCCCTCTTCGAGATGATCGCTGACGGTGGACGGAGATGAGTCTTCTACGCCGACTCACGGAGAACGAGGAGAACACCGCACGCCTCTTGCGGCGGCACCACAAGCCCCGCGGCCGTCTCCTCGAAGGTGACACGGCCCTGGCGAAGGCAGTCGGCCGCCGTTTTCGCATCGCGCACCTTGACCGCCAGGACCGCGGGTCCTTCGGCCGCCACGGCGGACGTGTCGGCACCGGCATACCTTCGCGCCAGCGCGGCCCGCGTCGTGTAGAGAATCGGCGTGCCGCCGGTCGCGACCGTTACCTCCCCCTCTCCATTCTTCGAGGGAGTGCTGTCGAAAAGGCGCGCGTTGTCCGACGCGAGACCCTCCGGGTCCGGAGTTGTCACCGCGAGGTGTTCGATGCCCCACGCGGTGTTCGCGTGCTTCATCAGCGAGGGCACCCAGGTGTGTTCCGGAGTGTGCGCCTGACTGCAGAAGAACTGGCAGTACGGCGCCTTGACGTCGGGGAACTCCGCGATCATGAACGAAGCCTCCGCTTTTTCCCCACCGGGCAGGTCGACCGGCCTGCGTACGTGGTGCGGCTTTCTTGCCTCGATACCGGCCGACCGCACTTCTACCGATGCGGCCACGACGTCGTCCGTGCTCAGGGCAATCGCAGCGATACCTTCACGGAAACTCAACACGTGGCGCAATTCCTGGTTGAACGCTGTCGGCTCGATGATTCCGATGAGCTCTACGTAGTCACCTTCGAGCATGACGGTGTAGTTGCCGGTTCCCATATCTGCGCCGTGACGGCCGAACGGCGACAGCGTGAACCCCATTCTCGTGAATGCGTCATGAGCTCGCCCGAAGTCGTTCACGAGGACGCAGCAGTGATCGATGCCCTTCAGATGACGTCGCATGGGACATTCCCCTCGATGCTTGACGACGCGCCGAAACGGCGCGCCTGCCTTGTTTGGGAGCACATGAAGTCTGTTCCGAAGCGGACCGCAGGATCGCATGCCGATTTCCGCCACCGGCGCTTGCAGGTAGGTCTTCCTGGGGGTGTGAAGTCAACCTGGGATCGGTAACCTACCATCCGTAGCTTGCGCGTCAAGAGCACAGGCGAACGAGCTCCGGGAGGACGTCGTGCCGCACACCTTGAACCTTCGGCGGCCCGTGGAGCAGCGCGCCGATGGCCCACACGGACGTCGCCGAGGCCGCCGTTACCGACGGCAAGCGGGGCGGACGCCGACCGGCCGGTCTCCCCGGCGCCGTCCGACATCCCCTGCCGCCCGTCTCCGGCTTGGCCGTCCCCTCTTCCGCTGCCGGGACAGCCCTTAGGCTGGCGCGGTGACTGATGAGCAGGGGCGGGTGCAGCCGTCGGGAGTCTGGGCCACGGCGGTGGGAGTGGCCAAGGTGCGGGCGCTGGAGACCGAACGGGAGAACGCGCTGTTCCGTGACCCACTGGCACAGGCCTTCGCCACCGCCGGCGGCCTGGGGCCCTCCACGCCGCCGCTGCCCGGCGACGAGGCCGCACGGCGCCGCCGACTGGGCGTGGCGTTCTCCATCGTCATCCGGACGAAATTCCTCGACGACCTGTTGCAGCATGCCTCCGCGTCCGGGATCCGGCAGGTCGTGATGCTCGGCGCCGGCATGGACAGCCGGGCCTTCCGGATGGACTGGCCCGAGGGCACCCGGCTGTTCGAGGTCGACACCGCCGAGCCACTGGACTTCAAGGCTTCGGTTCTGCGCCGGGAGCGGGCCGTCGCACGCTGTGAGCGGATCACCGTCCCGGTGGACCTGCGTGAGGACTGGCCCACCGCGCTGGCCACCGCGGGGCACGACCCGGCGGTGCCGACCGTGTGGATCGCCGAAGGACTGCTGATCTACCTGCCCGAGGACGCGGTGGAACTGCTGCTGACCCGGATCGGCGCGCAGTCGGCGCCAGGCAGTCGGATGGGGCTGACACTGGGCTCACGCGGCGTCATCGAGCGCTTCGGCGCCGACGCCGTGCCGGGATCGGCGGCGTCCATGTGGGTCTCGGAGATGCCCGACGACCCGGTGGGCTGGCTGGCCGGACACGGCTGGGAGGCCAGCAGCCACACCCTGCGCGAACGCGCTGCCGCCTACGGCCGCCCGATCAGCACGCCGCCGCAACGCGAGGAACGGCCCGGCGGACTGATCTCGGCGATCCGCCGGTAGAGCGCCTCCCGGTTCCCCCGATGATCGAGCCTGCCGGAGGACTCGGAGGGCCGGAAGACCATGTGGGAGCGCGGCCCTGAGGCGTTACTGCGCTCCCACATGAATGTCCTCCCGCTGCCGCCTCCTGAACAGCGCATCGCCCCGGAGGTCGATGGATCACAGCACTGCACCCGCGGCTGCGGGCACACCAGAAAACGGTCAGAGAGCAGGAGCGCCGGCGGTGCCGTCCTTGGCGGATGCCGGCGCGAACTCGGCCTCGCCCGCCGACGTGAGGGACGAGGCCGGGTCGGCTGCTCGCGAGGCCATGGCCGTGCGGGCCTGAGATGTGTGCAGTCGCAGGGTGTAGACATCGGGGCGGGTGTAGTGACCGACTGCGTCGCGTGCCGTCTTGATCAGGGCCGCCGCCGACAGGTCGAGGTCGGCGAACAGCATTCCCTCCGCGTCAGGAGCGAGCGGTTCAGCGAGATCGCTGCCGTCCGGGCCGTAGATGCGTGCGAAGCCGCCACCGGATCCGAGGAGTTCCTTGTGCTCGGGCTTCGTGCAGAAGAAATCGACAGCCGTGGGGGTCACGACCTGTGTGGCGCACACGACGTACGTCTGGCCCTCCAGTGCGTACATCCGGGTGGCATCGCTCTGCCGGTCAGCACTCATCAAGGGGATCCCGGGCTGGTACCACGACATCCCCGGCCAACTGGCGACGTGCACCTGCTCGTTCTGCATGAACATGGCCTGCTTGGTCAGGGGCTGGAAGTGCTCCCAGCAGTTCAACGCTCCGACCCGGGCGAAGGGGAGCTGGTGGACCACCAGGTCGGAGCTGTCGCCTCGCCCGAACACCGTCTGCTCGACGTAGGCCGGCTGCAGCTTTCGGCGTGCCTGGATGAGGTTGCCGTCAGGGCCGATGATCAGCTGGCCCATGTAGAGGGTGCCGCCGGAACGCTCGCTGATCCCGATGACGACGGCGATCTCGTGTTCTCGCGCCGCGTCCAGGAGCTTGGCCACCTGCGGGCCGTCGACCTCGGGCGAGTTGGCCAGGTAGCGGCCCGCGAAGTTCGTGAGGCTGTGGGCCGGGCTGTCGAGCCAGATGTGGTACGGATAGCCCGGGACGAACACCTCGGGGAACGCGATCAGCGCCGCGCCGCCACGAGCGGCTTCGCCTATGAGTGAGATCGCTTTGTCGACGGTGGCGTCGAGG
Source organism: Streptomyces sp. NPDC026672 (assembly GCF_040638185.1). Lineage (NCBI taxonomy): Bacteria > Bacillati > Actinomycetota > Actinomycetes > Kitasatosporales > Streptomycetaceae > Streptomyces > Streptomyces sp. NPDC026672. Next base: position 104,748 of record NZ_JBEZXS010000026.1, on the reverse strand, counting down.
TCGAACCACACCGGTTCGGCCTGGACGGCGGCCACCCGGAATGTCGAGCTGTAGTCGATCACCTGTTGCTCCTCTCGAACGGGGTAGGGGCACCGTAGATCGCGCAGTCAGGACGCTCTTGTCCTCAGGTGCCGCGGCTCTTGTCCGATGACGCCGGAGTTCTTTCGTACGATGACCTCGTGGCGATGGTGTGAGGAACACGGCTTCTCCGCGCGGGAGTTCGGAAGGTGCCGGGCCGTGCGGATCGCCCACGTCGATCGCCGCCGAGGAGCTGAGCGCGAAGGAGCGGGCTGGTGAAGACGCCGATGGAACGCCGGGGCGGCGAGCCGGGTGCTCACTGGCACGACGCGCTGTGGCGTACCTGCCCGCCGGCTGCTCAGGCATTCGACGGGCGGGTACGGTCGCGTTGTGTCGGGGACATCCGGATCTCGACATCGGCCCTCGGAGCACGGGACGTGTTGTGGTCCCGGCAGCACATCGCGCAGCCGATGGATCGGTTCATGCTCATGTGGGTGCAGCACTCAGGCACCACGGAAGTCCGACAGCGCGGCAACCGAGCGGTTCTCGCCGCCGGCGATCTGACGGTCGTCAACGTCAGCGAGCCCTACCGGATCAGCACATCGAGCGACTCACGCTCCCGGGTGTTCCGCGTGCCCCGGAGCCGGTTCGGCAGCTCGCAGTCGTCAGTCGCGCGTCTCGCCGGTGTACCCATCTTCGGGACGACGGGATCGGCGCGCGTCGTATCGAGCTTCCTCGACGCCGTGGCCGACGAGACCACCGGCTCGGGCACGGACGTCAGCCCCGCCATCGTCGGTCAGGGGATCAGCCTCATCAGCGCCCTGGCCGAGGAGCTCGCCTCCGCCGCGGACGCCTCCACCGCGGAGGGCCGCGACCTGATGGCACGCATCGTCTCGTACATCGACGAGCATCTCGGCGACCCCGAGCTGACGGTGGCCTCGGCCGCCCGCGCCCACAGCATGTCCGTACGGTCGCTGCAAAGACTGTTCGCGACCACCGGCCGGACGGTGTCGGAGACGGTCCGAGACCGTCGCCTGGAGGCGATTCGCCACGAGCTGGAACAGCCCCGCTCCCGGACACGCACCATCGCAGCCATCGCCCGAGATCTCGGATACACCGACGCACCGCACTTCAGTCGCTCGTTCCGCCGCGCCTACGGGGTCAGCCCCCGGGAGTGGCAACGGCTTTCGGCCGCGGCCGACGGCTGAGGCACACCGGCCGATGACATCGATGGGGACGGTTGCGCTGTGCAGCAGCTCAGCCGCTCGCCGCAGCCTGTGAGTCCTCGCGTACCCATCGGTTCTCGGTGAAGTCAGTTCTCGGGGAGTTCGGCTCTCTCGCGGGCTTCCAGGACCTCCCCGGCGTGCGCTTCGGCCCATTCCCGCACGGCTGCGATGGACTGAAGCAGGCTGTGACCGAGGCCGGTGAGGCGGTACTCCACTTTGGGCGGGACCACCGGGTAGACCGTGCGCTCGACCAGCCCGTCCCGCTCCAGGGCGCGCAGTGTCTGGGTGAGGACCTTGGGGGTGATGACGGCGATCCGGTCGCGCAGTTCGGAGAACCGGTGCACTCCGTCGCTGAGGGCAAAGATGATCAGCATGGTCCATTTGTTGCCCACGATGCCCAGGGCCACCTGGGAGGGGCAGGTGGGATCGAGCACGTCCCTCACAGTATCCATAAGGTGAGTATGGCACTTTGAAGTACTCAGTTTCCCATGTATAGCGTCCGATTCATGAGGCGCTCACGGCGGGCGCCGTCAGGGATCCGGAGAAAAGAAATGCACGTTTTTCTGACGGGTGGCAGCGGCTATGTCGGCTCGGCGGTCCTGCGCCGTCTGGTCGGGGCGGGACACCGGGTGACGGCACTGGTACGCAGCGAGGAGTCGGCGGCGAAGGTCTCCGCGGCGGGTGCCGGGGCGCTGTTCGGCGACATCACCGACGTGGCATGGCTGGCGGAGCGGATGGCGGAAGGGGACGGGGTCATCCACACGGCCAGCCCCAACGACGCGACCAGCGAGCAGGTCGACCGGGCGGTCGTGCAGAGCGCCGGGCGAGCCTTGGGCGGAACCGGCAAGCCGTATGTCCACACGAGCGGAATGTGGGTGTTCGGCAGCGGTGACCGCATCACCGAGCAGAGCCCCTTCGACCCGGTCGCCGCGCTCGCCTGGCGTCCGCAGGTGACGCAGGAGGTGCTGGCGATGCCCACCCGGACCGGCATCGTGCTCCCCGGTGTCGTCTACGGCCACGGCCACGGCGGCAGCATCCCCACCCTCATCACCCAGGCACCCCGCACCGACACCGGTGCGCTCACCCTGCTCGGCGACGGCACCCAGCACTGGGTCACCGTGCACGTGGACGACCTGGCGGACCTCTACGCCCGCGTGCTGCTGGACGGGCGAACCGGCTCGTACTGGATCGGCTCCGACGGAAGGAACCCCAGCGTGCGCGCGCTCGGTGAAGCCGCCTCCCGGGCCGCGGGCGCACACGGTGCGGTAGTTCCCGAGAGCACCGAAGACACCACGCGGCGGCTGGGCGCATTCGCGGAAGGAGTGCTGCGCAGCCAGTCGGCCACCGGCGACAAGGCCCGTTCGGAACTGGGCTGGAAGCCTGTCCGGTCCTCCCTGCTGGAGGAACTGGAGCACGGCAGCTACGCCCCCGGCGGTAGGGCCTTGAACTAGGCGTTCTGCGGCTGCTTGAAAGATCTGTACGGCACGGAGGCGAAGCCCTGGCCCGACCCGCCCCACCCTCCACCACGTCACCGGGGCCCGCCTTCTGGATCACCTCGCGGACCAGATGAGGATGCCCGCGACGCGGAGGGCGGCGACGCGGAGGGCAGCGAGGCGGGGCCGGCAGCCGTGCGGCGGACCGCCCAGGCCCGGCTCGCCCCATCGTGCCTCGGCCTGGTGGTGGCCGTCGATGACGAACCGCGCCGCCCGTGGGACATCCACAGGCGGCAGCCAGGCGAGCCGGCCCTCCTTGAGTGCGCCGAGCGCCTTCTCACGGTCGAGTCCGATTTCAGCAACGAGGTCGGCGAGATCTTCGTCTCGGCCCAGGTGACACCCCTCCTCAAAATGAGCGGCGACAATCCGCGGAACTCCCGGTAGTCCTGTTCGCTTCCCTCGAACTCCTCGGACAGATCCGGCGCGAGTTCGAGCACCGATTGAAACGGCATGCTCCTCGTCGACTTCAGCAACCTGTAAAAAAAACAGAAGTCTGCCGACGGCCGCCCGCCGTCCCGTCGCATACTCCCCGGCGTCGGGACGTTCCCGAGCCGGACTCCGGCGCTCTCCTCCAGAGTGCCGGAGTCCGGCTCTTTCCTGTCCCCGTACAGGCTGGGCGGCAGTACCCCCACCCACAGCACGCCTCGGCACCTCACCGGCCACATCCGTCATGTGACTGCCCCCAACTACCCATCCCACCAAGGCCATTGAGGCAAGCACTGCGGATATGCCCCGGCCAGGGACACACGCGGCACGGCGGATGGCCGCAGGCGGCATCCGGACCGGCAGGTGCTCCAGGGCATCCTGTTCGGGCCGCGCACCCGATCATCCGGGAACACCACCGCGGGAACGCGTATGACCGCGAGATCCGACGAAGCCCCGCCGACCGAGGCAGGACGAGCAGCGAACCGTGTGTCCCGTCCAAGGCGAACCTGCGGGACAGCCAGGGGTTCCAGCCGCCGACCCTCGCGGCACCCGCCATCCGCTTCCGGTATGGACCGCGCCGACGGTGACATGCATGCATCCGGGCCAAACCTGCCGCCAGAAGCTCGCGAAACTCAGCTCACCAGACGTCTACCTACCTCAACGGCTCTCGCGGGGTGGGTAGTTCGGGGCAGTCACATGACGGATGTGGCGATCGGGGCGCCAAAGCAAGCTGTGAGTCGTCGCCGAGGCCGGGTGCAGGAGTGGTCACCGTCGACACCGCACCATCGCCGTACCTCTCGCACCCCTCGTCACCCCGCAGCGCGCCGCCTGGTCTCCGCGCTGTCGAGCGACGGGCGTGCACCCCACCCCCACGCAACCAACTGGATGGTTGCGATGTGGCGAGGACGGTGCTAGCTTTCCAGCAAGCCAAACAACCAGTTGGATTTAGGGGAATGATCATGGCAGCGAAGACGTGGTTCGTCACCGGAGCCTCGGCCGGCATCGGCCGTATCGTCACCGAGCAGCTGCTCGAACGCGGCGATCTGGTCGCGGCCACCGCCCGCCGTCCCGAGGCGCTGGCCGACCTGGCCGCCAAGTACGGCGCCCGGCTGTGGACCGCGGCACTCGACGTGACCGACACCCAGGCGCTGGGCGACGTTGTCGAGCGCGCCTTCTCCGAGCTCGGCCGGCTCGACGTCGTCTACTCCAACGCCGGCCGCGGTTCCCTCGGTGCCGCCGAGGAGATGACGGTCGAGGCCATCGACGAGCAGATCGCGCTCAACATGACCGCCCCGATCCATCTGCTGCGGGCCGTACTCCCCCACTTCCGGGCCCAGGGCGGAGGCCGGTTCATCCAGATGTCCACCATGGGTGCCCACATCTCGACGCCCGGCGCGAGCATGTACCACGCCTCGAAGTGGGGGGTCGAAGGCTTCTTCGAGTCGGTGATCCCCGAGGTGTCGTCCTTCGGCGTCGGCATCACCATGGTCGAGCCCGGCATCATCCGCACCACTTTCGGCGCCAACCTCGACATCGCACCGGGCATGCCCGAATACGCCGGCACCCCGGTCGGCCGGATGCGCCAGTACGTCGAGGCTGTCGACAACGTGACGGCCGAGGCTCCCGGCGACCCGCAGAAGGTGGCCGCCGCGATCATCGCCTCCGCCGACTCCGCGGTGGCTCCCCGCCGCCTGGCCCTCGGCAGCGACGCCTACAACGCCATCCGCGCCGCCCTCACCAACCGTGTCGAGGAGCTCGACGCCGGCAAGCAGACCGCCGCGTCCGTCGACTTCTAGAGCACACCGACCTCCCGACCACCGAACTTCCCGACCATCAAACACCCACAGGGGTCGTCGACCCGACGGCCTCATCCCGTCCTGCGTGCACCGAGCGCGTTCGACCCCCACTCACGAAAGCGGAAACATCCCATGTCCCAGGTTCTCGCCATCTTCGGTGCCGGCTCCGGCCTCGGCACCGGCCTCGCCCGACGCTTCGGCAGGGAGGGCTTCCGGGTCGCGCTCGTCGCCCGCCGCGCCGACAAGCTCAACGCGCTGGTGGAGGAACTCGCCGCCGACGGCGTCGAGGCCGCCGCGTTCCCGGCCGACCTGTCCGACCCGGCGGGCGCCCGCACCGTGGTCCAGGCCATCCAGGACCGCTTCGGACGCATCGACGTCGTGTCCTACCAGCCGCTTCCCGGCGGCACCGCCTTCGTCCCGGCCGCCGAACTCGACGCCGAGCGCCTGAGCCACTGGGTGAACCTCTTCCTGCTCACCCCGGTCGAGATCGCCCACGCCGTCCTGCCCGACATGATCTCGCGGAAGACCGGCGGGTTCATCGTCACCGGCGGCTTCACCGCCGCCGACCCGCAGCCCTTCATCAGCGGCATCGGCCCGGCCATGTCCGCCATCCGCAACTACGTCTACTCCCTCAACGGCGAGGTCGCCGACAGCGGCGTCTACGCCGGCGTCGCCACCCTGGCCGCATTGATCAAGGACAGCGAGTCCTACCGGGCGATGACCCCCGACCAGCTCGCCGAGATCACCGGCGGCACCACCGGCCTGCACGTCATCGACCCCGACGAACTCGCCGAGACCTACTGGCAGCTCTACACCAAGCGCGACCGCACCGAGTACCGCTTCCCCGCGCCTGCCGCCGGCTGAGACACCACCACACCACCCATCCCACCCGCAACTCAGAACTCAGACAAGGACAGAACCATGACCGACCTGACCGGCAAGACCGCCCTCATCACCGGCTCCGCCCGCGGCATCGGCAAGGCCATCGCCCTGCGCTACGCCAAGCTCGGCGCCAACATCGTCCTCAACTACTCGGCCAACGCCGCCAACGGCGAACAGGCACTCAAGGAGGTCCGCGAGCTCGGAGGGCAGGCGATCGCGGTCCAGGCCGACATCTCCAAGGCCGCCGACGTCGACCGCCTCTTCGCCGCCGCCACCGAGCAGTTCGGCTCCGTCGACATCGTCGTGGCCAACGCCGGCCTCGAACTCCTCGGCACCCCGATCGCCGACCTCAGCGACGAGCAGATCGACCGCATGGTCGACGTCAACGCCCGAGGCACGCTCCTGACGTTGCAGCGGGCCGCCAAGAACGTCGCCGACCAGGGGCGCATCATCTACGTCGCCTCCACCGCCATCGCGAACCCCGTGGCGGGGGCGGGCCTCTACACCGCGACGAAGGCCCCCGGCCGCTACTTCGCCGAAGTCCTCGCCCGGGAGACGGCCGAGCGTCGTATCACGGTCAACACCATCCAGCCCGGACCGATCGACGAGGCCGGAGTCTTCATCGACTCCATCCCCACCGACTCGCCGTTCCGCGGCATCCAGGCCGCCGGCCGCATCGAAGACCGTATCGGCACGCCCAGCGATGTCGCCGACGCCGCCGAATACCTGGTCGGCGACCTCGCCACCTGGGTCAGCGGCACCACCATCGCCGTCACCGGCGGACTCCCCCAGTAACAACGGTCGGTCCCGAGGCGACAAGACCACGGGACCACCTGCACCACCCCAACCCACACGGCGCGCCGGGCCCCCGGCGCGCCGTTCGTTCGTCGGAGACACCACGCACGACATCCGCGGGGCCGACGACGCGGGTACACGGTCCATCACCGCCACCTGCGCGGAGGAGGCCACGTCGGATCGGGAGTATCCCCGCGGTGGCGGGGAGCAGTTGTGCGGTGTCGCTTCTGGTCCTGCTGCGGGTGGAACATCCCCGCGGGTGCGGGGAAGGGATCGGTGGGTCTCCCGCAGCGATGCCCATGGAAGATTCCGTCCTCAGCACGGCGGCGCCGGGAGCTCAGAGGGCTATGCCGCCGCTGGCCTCCAGGCGCTGGCCGGTGACCCAACCGATGTCGGGGCCGAGGAGGGCCGCGATCACGCCGGCGATGTCCTCGGGCTCGCCCATCCGGCCCATCGCGGTCCTGCCACCGAGGGCTTCACGCAGCTGAGGAGTGCGCATGACTCCGCCGGCGAAGTCGGTCGCGGTGGCACCGGGAGCGACGGTGTTCACGCTGATCCGCCGCGGCCCGAGTTCGGCGGCGAGGTAACGGGTCAGTGTCTCCTGGCCGCCCTTCATCATGGCGTACGCCGTGGAGCCCGGGTAGTAGTAGCGGGTGAGCGCGGTGGACACGTTCACGATGCGGCCGCCGTCCCGGACCAGCGGCAGCAGCGACTGGGTGAGGAAGAAGACGCCCTTGAGGTGCACGTTCATCAGGGCGTCGAACTCTTCCTCGGTGACGTCGGCGAACGCCGTCCCGGATCCGATGCCGGCGTTGTTGACGAGGAAGTCGAAGTCCTCGCGGCCCCAGACGTCCGCCAGGACCTTCCGCACCGTGTCGGCGAAGGCCGCCAGTGAGTGGATGTCGGCGACGTCGAGCCGGAATGCCGCGGCGTTGCGTCCCATCGACCGTACTTCCTCGGCGACGGCGTCCGCCTCGTCGGGGTGGGTGCGGTAGGTGATGATCGGGTCGATGCCGTCCGCGGCGATGCGCAGTGCGGTCGCGCGGCCGAGCCCGCGACTGCCTCCCGTGATGAGGGCGACGCGGGATGTCGAGTGGGCAGTCATGAGTTTCCTTTCCTGAGCATTATTGGTCACTACTTCTGACAGTCACTGATGCTTACTTATTTGGGGGTGTGCCGGATCGTGAGGGTGTGCTTCGGACAGGGCCGCCGTGCCGCTCAGCCGGCGTGGACCAGCCCCGACTGGTAGGCGAACACGACGAGTTGGGCCCGGTCGCGGGCGTTGACCTTGGTCATGGCCCGGGATATGTGGGTGCGGGCGGTGGCCACGCTGATCACCAGGCGGTCCGCGATGTCGTCATTGGTCAGCCCCTGCGCGGCCAGGGCCGTGATCTCGCGTTCGCGGTCGGTCAGTTTGTCGAGCAGCGCGGTCTGTGCCGGGGTCCGCCGGGGTGTGGCGACGAACTCGGCTATCAGGCGGCGGGTGACGCTCGGGGAGAGCAGGGCCTCGCCGGCGGCGACAACACGGACCGCGTTGCGCAGGTCGTCGGGGTCGACGTCCTTGAGGAGGAAGCCGCTGGCGCCCACGCGCAGCGCGGCGAAGACGTACTCGTCGATCTCGAACGTCGTCAGCATCACCACCCGTACGGTTCCCAGCGCGGGGTGGGCGCAGATCTCGCGGGTGGCCTCGATGCCGTCGAGGCCGGGCATCCGCACGTCCATCAGCACGACGTCCGGGCGGGTGCGCACCGCCAGTTCGACGGCGGCCCGACCGTCCGCCGCCTCCCCTACGACCTCGATGTCCGGGGTGTTCTCCAGCAGCGCCCGGAAGCCCGCGCGGACCAGCGCCTGGTCGTCGGCCAACGCCAACCGCACCGTCATCGAACACCTCCGAGGTCGAGCCGGGCGGACACCGTGAAGCCGCCGCCGGGGGCCGGTCCGGCGTCGAAAGCGCCGCCGACCGCACGGACGCGTTCCCGCATGCCGATCATGCCGTGGCCGGGCTGTGCACCAGGTACCGCGGTCCCGTTGTCGGTCACCTCCACGTGCAGGCAGTCCGCGTGGTGGGTGATGCGCACGGTGGCCGTTGTCGCGTGCGCATGCCGGATGACGTTGGTCAGCGCTTCCTGCACGACCCGGTACGCCGTCAGCTCGACACCGGCCGGCAGGTCCGGCGCGGTCCCGGTCGTCACGAGGTCGACGCGTATCCCCGCGCCCCGGGCGAGGTCCATGAGCTGGGCGAGCTGGGCGAGTCGGGGCTGCGGATTCAGCGAGTCGGCGGTGTTGATGTCGCGGAGGACGCGCAGGGTGCTGCGCAGTTCGGCCATGGCGTCCTTGGCGGCGCCGCGGATCGTGCGCAGCGCCGATTCGGCCTGTGCGGGCCGTGCGGGCAGCGCGTCCAGGCCCGCCGCGGCCTGCACGGTGATCAGCGTGATGGTGTGGGCGAGTACGTCGTGCAGCTCACGGGCGATGGTCAGCCGCTCGTCGACCAGGCGCCGCTCCGATTCCCGGGTGACGTGCCGGAGTTGCTCGTCGGCCGCGAACCGCAGGGCCCTCCGCGCCTCGGCCAGCGCGAGCATCGCCGCCAGACAGGTCACGATGCCGGCGTTGGTGCTGAAGTCGATCCCGTTCGGTGGCAGCGGCGGCAGCATCGAGATGGCCGGCACCCCCAGCGAGGCCACGGCGCCGACGACCAGGGAGCGGCGGCTGTCGCCTTCGGCGACGAGCGTGTAGCACGCCGGGTAGAACGCCGCGGCCAGCGCGAGGCCGGGGTATCCGAGCACGTGGTAGACCAGGCACACCGCCAAGATCGCGACGACGACGGCCAGCGGGGCCCGCCGGCGCAGCGCCGCCACCACCACGGTGAGCACGGCCAGTGCGACGGCCAGGGCGAGCGGCGGCATCGGACGTACCGCGTACCGGTATTCGCTGATCACGCCGACGACACCGACCACCGCCGTGGCGCCGAGCACCGCGGCTTCGGCGAGATGCCGCTTCATCCGTCCTCCCACTGCCCTCACAGCACTGTCACGGTGGCCATCATGGCCATGTCCTCGTGCTCGAGGTTGTGGCAGTGCAGCACATAGCGTCCCCGGTAGTCAGTGAACCGTACGATCACTTCGGCGACTTCGGCCGGTCTGAGGTCCAGGGTGTCCTTCCAGCCGGCGTCGGCCGGGCCGCGTCCGTGTCCGTTGCGCGACAGCACCTGGAACGGCACCAGGTGCAGATGCACGGGGTGGTGGAAGTCGGTGACGAACCGCCAGATCTCGCAGTCGCCCAGCCGGGGCGTGGCGATGGGGCGCCTGGGGTCGAACAACTGGCCGTTGATTCCCCAGTACTTCGGCCCCTTCTGGAACCTGAAGTCCCGGATCGTCGTGGCCTCGCCGCGGTGCAGCCGCTGTACGTCGCTGAGCCGGTCGGGCACATAGGTGTCGTCCGGCACCTGCTCACCGACCTGGAACCGCATGACCGATGCGGTGCCGCCGGAACCGAACTCGTTGGTCAGGGTGAGGACCCGGCCGGCGTGCCGGCTGAAGTCGACGATCACGTCGAATCGTTCCGCCGGTGCCACGTCGAGCGTGTTGTGGGTGACGGGGTGGTTGAGCAGACCGCCGTCCGATCCTATTTGGACGAAGGGCAGGCCGCCGAGGCGGAAGCGGTAGCGTCGCGCGTTGGAGGCGTTGAGCAGGCGGAGCCGGTACCGGCACGCCCGGACGTCGGCGACCGGCCAGGGTGCGCCGTTGACGAGGATCACGTCACCGAGGGCGCCGTCCATCGCTGCGGAGTAGCGGAACGAGCCGTCCTGGTCGAACGACCGGTCGACGACCATCAGCGGGATGTCGCGGTCGCCGGAGGGCAGCGGCAGGGCGTCCTCCTCGTCGTCGTGAACGAGGTGGAATCCGGCGAGGCCGTTCCAGACGTCCATGCCGGTCGCGCCCATGCGGTGGTCGTGGTACCAGAGCGTGGCGGCGCGCTGGTTCATCGGATAGCGGTAGTCACGGTGCCCGACCATGGTGACCGCCGCCGGGTCGTCGACCATCGGGGGCATGTCGGCCATGCCGGGCATGTCTGTCATGTTGTGCCGGCTCGGCCGGTAGTTCTCGGGGAAGACCAGATCCGTGGGAAATCCGTCGCTGGCCGACGGCACGTGGCCGCCGTGCAGATGGTTGACGGTGGGCACCGGCAGTCGGTTGATGCGCCGGACGACCGTGGGCCGGCCGGACCGGGAGACGACGGTCGGCCCGGGAAAGGTGCCGCTCGGCGCCCAGATCCGCGTCCACGTGTTCGGCACGATCTCCTGGTGGGCGACCTGGTCGGTGATCTCGTAGTAGTCCGCGCCCGGATGATCGGGGTGGCTGCCCGGCGTGAGGGTGGGCGGGACGGGGAGGCCGGTCCGGAACGGTGCCGGCAGCGGCAGTCGGCTGGGAATCAGCGTCCCCGGTTCCACGGTGCCCTTGAGTGTCGGGATGCCGAATCCCATTGCCGCCGCGCCGCCGAGGTAGCCCAGCAGCCGCCGTCGGGTGTACGCGGCGCTCACCTGCGCCACGCCCGGACCGCGAGGACCGTGGTCAGCGCGACGATGGCCACGCCCAGGGGGATGTGGACGCCGAGCTCCCGGTTGAACCCCATGGAGATCTGCACGAAGATCATGGCGGTCAGCACGACGGCGAGCACCGGCATGTGGCCCGAGACGTGCTTCGCGCGCCAGGCGATCACGGCCATGACGATGAGGACGTACGACAGCGTGGTCAGGTTGTTCGTGCCGTTGTCGCGGTGCAGCAGCAGCATGCCGACGTCACCGGACAGGAACCGGCCGGCGAGTATCGCCTGTGCGTAGGCGTCGACCGCGACCACCGTGGTCACGAGCCGCAGCCCCCACCGTATCCACGGTCGGGTCGACGACTCTGTCGTTCGGGATGTTTCGGTGAGCATGATGCAAGCGTCTCGGAAAGCCCTGCCCCGGTCGTCCGTCCAGAACATGCTTCGCCCTACCGGATCGAACGTAGTCCACCAGTGTCCGGCCTACCGCATCCACGGTAGAAACCCCGAGTTGCTTAGGGTGGCGACGTCACCGGCTGTAGTAACTGATCATTTCAGAATGAGACGGGCAAGCTGAGAAGGCGGTCAGCCCTCAAGCCGTTGAAGGATCTGGGTGAACTCGCCGTTCTCGATCAGGCCGATGAGGACCTGGGTCATGTTGCTGATGCCGGGATCGCGGACGATGAGCCCGTCCGAGCACCAGAAGTAGCGGCCGCCGAGGGCTTCCCCGCTGGCGGCCCATCGCTTCATGAGGATCTCGACCTGGGCGAGGGTGATGATGGTCGTGCTCCACCGGGAGCCGTCCTTGAGGTCGACGAAGACGTCGACGTTGTCCACGGACTCCAGGTCCTCACCGGCGTTCGGCAGGAACGCGGCCTCAAACTGCTCGGTGTGGACGCGGTACCAGGGCCCGTCCCAGTTGCCCAATGGTGTTGTGTCACTCACTGGGCGAGTGTGTCGGGCCGAATCGGCCTCCTCAACTGCTTTGTTCTGGCACGCTTCCGGCGTGAACAGTGATCTTGTGCCCGATGACCTGTGGGAGCGGATCGCCCCGCTGATTCCGCCCCGGCCACCGCGGCGGCACCGGTTTCCCGGTCGGAAGCCGATCGACGACCGCACCGCGCTGGCCGGGATCGTGTATGTCCTGCGCAAGGGCGTCTCGTGGGCGGATGGCCCTGCCGAACGGATCGGCTGCTCCGGGGTCACCTGCTGGCGGCGGCTGCGGGACTGGACCGAGGCTGGGGTATGGACCCGCCTCCATGAAGCCCTGCTCGTCGAGCTGCGACGTGCCGGGCTGCTGGACATGGACGACTGCGCGATCGACGGCTCGCACGTCAGGGCCCTCAAAGGGGGGATCACACCGGGCCTTCACCAGTCGACCGCAACCGTCCTGGCAGCAAGCACCATGTGATCGTCGATCACCACGGCACCCCACTCGCCATCTCACTGACCGGCGGCAACCGGCACGACGTCACCCAGCTCATCCCGCTACTGGAAGCGATCCCGCGCATCCGGGGCCGCCTCGGCCGTCCCCGCCACAAACCGAAGCGCCTGTACGCCGACCGCGGCTACGACTTCCGCAAGCACCTCCGACTCCTGTGGGCCCGAGGCATCGTCCCGAAGATCGCCCGACGCGGCGCCCCGCACGGCTCCGGCTTGGGCAAGACCCGATGGGTGGTAGAGAGAACCTTCGCGTGGCTGCACCAGTTCAAGCGTCTGCGCATCCGCTACGAGATACGCGCCGACCTTCACCAAGGACTCCTCCAACTCGCCTGCACCATCATCTGCTTGAGGCGGCTACGCACCGCATTCTGAAACGATCAGTAAGTCCCCATGAACAACAGCGCGTAGCGTGTCGAGGCATGACGCAGCTGCCGAACCTGCCTCAGAACGCGGCGTTGCTCGATCTGCTGCGGCAGCAGGGTGTTCCGCAGGAGCGTGGTGCCTACGCCTACGAGGGGTGGGAGTTGCATACTCACCCCGATCTGGTCGAGAGACTTGAGGACCTTGCCCCCCAGTGGCCCGTCCTGGCGACGTTCGGGGCGCCGGTGCTTTCGGGCAAGGGCATCGCCGCGGTCGTCGCCTGGGGCACGGACATGCTGCTGGTGCGTCTTCCCGAAGCGCCGGCCGAGCCCCTGAAGCCCGCAGATCCCTGCCCGCCCCTGACGGATCCGGGCCAGGACTGGTACTCGCTCTGTCCATGGCAGAGTGAGCTTCCCTCGGCGGAGTCCAAGCGCCTGTTGTCGCTGCTGATCCAGCATGCGCTCTCGTATGCGGCGGGCCTGTCGGAGGACAACAGCATCGGCTGACGGGACGCTCGGGGTACGGGCCGTACCCACCGATCGGCAGGTACGGCCCGATGAACTCCCCTTCCTCGTCCCTCAGTTGCACTCGCGTCCCGTGAAACGATCTACCACGTCAAGACCCGGAGTGAGGGCGCGCCCAAAGATGATCACGACTCAACACGCGCCCCAGGTGCGTGCGCTTCGAGGGTCGGTGCGTCGGCGGTCGGGTCGGGATGGTTACAGGCGGGTCAGTCCCTCGATCTGCCAGACGGAGCCGTTCTGCGCGTTGGAGATGGCGTGTGCCACACCCTGCGTGTCGATGGTCAGGAGGTACGAGTACAGACCGGACAGCCTGGTGACCAGGGTCTCCCGGCCGGTGGCCGGGTCGTACCGGTGCAATTCGTCGCTGACGGCGAAGTACACACGGCCGTCCGGTCCGTAGGACAGCGAGTCGGGCTCATAGGCTTCCGTGGCGACGGTGGTGACGGCGCCGCCGGCCAGGTTGATGCGCAGGATGCGCCCGGTGAACATGTCACCCGTATAGGCGGCGCCCTTGCCGTCGAGGGCGATGCTCTGGGAGTAGCCGATGTTGCTCGCCACGGTGCGGACCGGCGCGCCCTCGCGCACCTCGAAGAGCTTGCCGCTGCCTCCGGCGACGTACACCGCTCCGTCGCGGTAGGCCAGGCCCTGCGCCGAGCCCAGGCCGGAGGCCAGCCGGACGGTGGAGCCGGTGGCGAGGTCGATCTTCGTGATGTTGCCGTCGAAGTCGCCCGTGAAGACGTGGCCGGCGCCGTCGGCGGCCACGCCCCGGAGGTTGCCCAGCCCTCGGGCGACGGTGCGTGTCGCCCCCGTCGCGGTCGTGACCTCGACCACTCTTCCGTCGCTGAACGTCTGGTAGTCGTGGCCGGCGTTGTCGGTGGCGACACGCACCGCGTCGCCCTGGCCGGTCACTGCGACCTTGCACACCGCGGACGGGCAGGCAACTGACGCGGGAGTCGCGGCAGACGCGCCGGAGGCGAACGGGTTCGCGAGGGCGATGGCCGCGGCCACCAGGGTCAAGGCTGCCGCGCGGCGGAGTCGGGGGGTCGAAGCGGGTGACGTCATCGTTTTTCTCCCTTGGCTGGTGGGGAACAGGTGGCCGTCGAGGTCGGCCACCTGCCGGTGGTGAGAATCCCGTGACCGGCCGACGCCGCGGTGGGTCCGCGGGCCGGCCTTCATCAACTGAACGGACGTAGGCGGGGGTTCGGTTCACAGCACGTCGTGTCACTGCCGCGGCGTGGGGAGCCCCGGTACCGGTTCGCTCCGGCACGCGGACATGGAACGGGCGAATCGCCCCTACCGTCGGACTCGACCTCTGGATATCAACCAGCCGGTTGGTTTAGACTGGGTCCATGACATACGACTCTGCTGCCACCCGAGCCAGGTTGCTCAACGCCGCCTATGACGAGTTCGTCAAGGTGGGTCTGGCCGGTGGACGCGTGGATCGCATCGCCAGTGCCGCATCGGCCAACAAGCAAGCGATCTACGCCTACTTCGGTTCCAAGGAAGCTCTGTTCGAGGCCGTCATGGCGGACCGACTGCGTGTGCTCGCCGACGTCGCGCCGATCACGCCGGACGATCTCCCCAGTTATGCCGGCGCCCTGTTCGACGCGCTCGTCGCAGACCCCGGACTTCAGCGACTGAGCCAGTGGCGGATGCTCGAGTTCCCCGAGGCGTCCGAGCGGGAGATCGCATCGCACGTCAGCAAGGCCACCGAGATCGCCGACCGGAACGGCGTGTCCCTCCAGGTGGCCACTGACGTCATGATGATCGCGCTGGCCGCGGCGTTGGCGTGGAACACCACGGACCCCAAGATTCGCAACCCACTCGACGACGAGGTGGTGGAGCGCCTGGCTGAGCACCGGAACGCCGTCGTCACCGCCGTCGCGGCGATGACGAACGCGCTCCTCGGTACGAAGGTCACCTCAGCTCAGGGTGCGAAGGCGGTGACGGTCTGATGGCCCGCAGTTGGTTCATCACCGGTGCCACGAGCGGTCTCGGCCGTGAGATGACGGAGCAGTTCCTGGCCCGTGGCGACCGGGTCGCGGCGGTCGGGACACGGCCGCGCTGGAGGAGCTGAAGGGGAAGCACGACAGCGCCTTCTGGCCGGCCGTCCTCGACGTGACGGACGTCGACGCGGTGAGAGCCACGGTTGATCAGGCGGCTGAGGCGCTGGGGCGGCTCGATGTGGTCGTCAACAACGCCGGTTACGGCCTGTTCGGCGCAGCCGAGGAGTTCACCGACGAGCAGATTGATCACCACCTGGCGACGAACCTCGGCGGGCCCATCGCGGTCGCCCGCGCGGCGCTTCCGTATCTGCGAGGCCAGGGCGGCGGTCGGATCGTGCAGATCTCCACCTACGGCGGCCAGGCCGCCAACGCCGGTGGATCGCTGTACAGCGCGGGCAAGTTCGGGATCGAGGGCTTCGTGGAAGCGCTCGCGGCCGAGGTGGCACCGTTCAACATCGGAGTGACCATCGTCGAACCTGGCGGAACCGGTACCGGATTCCGCCGCAACGCTCTCTTCGGCACACCCATGGCGGCCTACGACGGGACCCCGGCCGCGGCGGTACGAGGCCTCTCGGGCAGCTCACGCCCGTCCCCGGACGACCCCGTCAAGGTCGCCGCACTGACGATCACGGCAGCACTCCGAGAGCCGGCACCCCTGCGAGTGGTACTGGGCAGCGACTCCTACCAGTTCGTCCACCAGGCATTGACCGACCGTGTGGCCGACGTGACCGACCAAGCCGCCACGGCCGCGGCCTCTGATCGGGACCAAGTGCCTTGGGGGTTGGCCGGTGAAGGTGAACAGGTGAACAGGTCCTCGCCATGACCGTGAGAGGCAAGTCTCTATGGCACCGGGCCACGCGGGCCAGAACGGTTCCTGGGCAGTCCGAAGCCCGCCATCTGCTTCTCCTCGTAGGACAAGAAGCCCAGGCTCCGGTAGAACGCGTGGTTGCGCTTGCCTTCCGGCGACGACGCGTGGTCTGTGGAGAGGAGGAAGAAGCGGCAGTGCGAGTAGCGTCGCATGAGGTGTTCGACCAGGGCCCTGCCGACGCCCTGCCGTTGATACGCAGGATTGACCACAACGTCCTGGACATAGCAGATGTGTTCGTCGTCGGAGACGGTCCGGGCCAGTCCGAGGAGTGTTCCTGAACCGTCTCGTGCGGTGATGACGAGGTGAGAATTCCGCAGACCGCGGCAGAGTCTGTCGACGTCGGCGGTGTAGCCCTCCCAACCGACCGAGTCGTAGAGGGTCAGCATCTCCCCAGGATCGAAAACGTCCTCTTCCGTGATGAACACGCCAAACCCCCTGCGGTGGCGCCGCTCCTCGATGCCAACTCCTCACTGCATCTGACTTCACGCTCGTCAGTCACGTCAAGATCGGCAGCAGTCGAGCCCAGCCCAAGGAGTCGCGCTCGTGAACGCCAGTCCGGGTGGCCCAAGGGGGACCGGATACAGTGCGCGAGACAGCAGCCTGGGTAGAGAGGGCAAGCGTGACCGATACCAGCAACACCCGGCCCGCCGAGGGTGAAGCGCAAGCGCCGCGGCAGAGCACGCTGCACCGCGTGATCCGCTACATCCCCCTGATCGCTCCCGTCCTGCTGTGGGCCGTGCCCTACTGGGTGCTTCTGCACGGCGGCCAGCACTGGCCGCTGCCCGTCACGCTGGTCGGCACCGCCCTGTTCGTCCTCGGCCTCATCGGTATGCCGCTCGCGATGGCGCGCGGCCACGGCCGGCGCCAGCAGGACTGGGCGGCGATCATCGGTGACACCCTGCTGGGCAGCAGCTGGATCCTGTTCACCTGGTCCGTTCTGCTCGGGATCTTCTTGCGGCTCGCCCTGACCGTGGCCGGTGTCGGCGAGAGTCAGGACCGGGCCCGAATCGTCACTTGGGCCATCCTCGGCGTATCCGCCGTACTGCTCGTCTGGGGGTATGCCGAGGCCCGCCGCGTGCCACGCGTACGCCGACTCGACGTGCAACTTCCGCGACTGGGTGCCGGGTTGGACGGTCTCCGCGTCGCCCTCATCACCGACACCCACTACGGCCCGCTCGATCGCGCTCGCTGGTCGGCACGGGTGTGCGACACGGTGAACACCCTGGAAGCCGACCTCGTCTGCCACACCGGCGACATCGCGGACGGCACAGCCGAACGCCGCCGCGCCCAGGCCGCCCCACTCGGTACCGTGCGTGCCACCCGGGCCCGTGTGTACGTCACCGGCAACCACGAGTACTACAGCGAGGCCCAGGGCTGGGTCGACCTGATGGACGAGCTGGGCTGGGAGCCGCTGCGCAACCGTCATCTGCTGCTCGAACGCGGGGGCGACACCCTCGTGGTGGCCGGTGTGGACGACGTCACCGCCGAGTCCTCCGGCCTGGCAGGCCACCGCGCCCACCTCGCCGGAGCCCTGGACGGCGCCGACCCCGACCTGCCCGTGCTGCTCCTGGCCCACCAGCCGAAGTTCGTCGACCGGGCGGCAGCCGCGGGCATCGACCTCCAACTCTCCGGCCACACCCACGGCGGCCAGATCTGGCCCTTCCACCACCTGGTCCGCATCGACCAGCCCGCCCTCGCCGGCCTCAGCCACCACGGCGCCCGCACCCTCCTCTACACCAGCCGCGGCACCGGCTTCTGGGGCCCGCCGTTCCGCGTCTTCGCCCCCAGCGAGATCACCCTGCTCGTGCTCCGCTCCCCCACCTCGCTGTAGCGCTGGGCGGGCGTTCCCTGACCCGTCAAGCACTACGCCGACAGTTCTTTGTGCCACTCCTGGGGGTGCGGTCCGACAAGGCCGCACCCCCAGGGGTATTTCCCCAACCCCCCGGTGCCGACAAGTGCGCCTGGGCGAACTCGGCATGACCCGCGCCGCCCCGGAGTGCGCGCCAGATCCCGCGGCTCGGGGACCGATGGCGCCGCGGACGGTTCCGCGAAGAGCGGCCTTCACATCCCCTCGGAGCCGCATACCGCCTCGTAGACGGCACTCGGGACCGAGCGAGCGTCCAACTCGGACTCATAATTTAGGAATTATTATTGACGTGCGCCGGTGACCCCTGCAAGATCCTGCCAAGCAACCCGTAGGCGAGCGGGCGTTGACCGGTTCCAAGAACAACCGCCGCCCCACTGGGCGGCGGTGCCTCGGACTCACGACCGGGGACGGTTCAGCACGCCTGATCGGACAACGAAGGATCCGATGTGAAACGACATCTCACCGTCCTCCTGGCCCTCCTGACCGGCCTATTGGTCGTTCAGGCGCCCGCCCACGCCGCCCCACCGGCCGGCGGCCCCGCCACCACGGCGTCGGCGCCCAAGCAACTGCTGAGCCCCACGCCCTACATGGGCTGGAACACGTACTACGCGGTGGGTGGCGACCCCACCGAGGCCGAGATCAAGTCGACGGCCGACTTCCTGGTCAGCAGCGGTCTGCGCGACACCGGCTACCAGTACGTCTGGATCGACGGCAACTGGGCGGCGCCGACCCCGCGCAACTCGGCCGGCGACCTCGTGCCCAACCCCGACCAGTTCCCGAACGGGCTGAAGCCGCTGGTCGACTACATCCACTCCAAGGGCCTCAAGGCCGGTATCTACACCGACGCCGGCCCGTACATCCCGGGCAAGTGCGGACTCGGCAGCCACGGCTACTACCAGCACGACGCGAACCAGTTCGCGGCCTGGAAGTTCGACGCCGTCAAGGTGGACTACCTCTGCGGGATCGCCGCGAACCTCGACCCGAAGACCGTCTACACCGAATTCGCGCACGCGTTGCGGAACAACTCCAGCGGGCGCCCCATGATCTTCAACCTCTGCAACCCGGTGACCTCCCCGGACTGGGGCAACTACCCGGAGGAGCAGCAGTCGACGTACTCCTGGTCCTACGCGCCGGCGATCGCGCAGTCCTGGCGGACGTACACGGACGTCGGTTTCGTCGGTGAGATCAAGTTCAAGGACGTACTGCGGAACTACGACGCGAACGCGCGGCACCCGGAGGCCGCCGGGCCGGGGCACTTCAACGACCCGGACTACCTCGGCCCCGAACTGGGGATGACGGACGAGGAGTTCCGTACCCAGATGACGCTCTGGTCGGTGGCGGCCGCGCCGCTGGTGATCGGCAGCGACATCCGTAAGCTCAGCAAGACCTCCCTCGACATCCTCTCGGACCGCGATGTCGTCGCGATCGACCAGGACCCCGCCGGCGTCCAGGCCGTCCGCGTCGGCCCCGCCGGAACCACGGAAACCTGGGTGAAGCGCCTCGCGAACGGCGACCGCGCCGTCGTGCTGCTGAACCGCGGCGACAGCCCGGCGACCCTGACCACGAAGGCGTCGTCGGTCGGCCTGTCCGGAGACCGGTTCACCCTGAAGAACGCCTGGACCAACAAGGTCACCGAGAGCGCCGGCACCATCAGTGCCGCCGTCCCGGCCCACGGCGCCGCCCTGTTCCGCGTCTCCCGGGCGACGGGCAAGCCCGCCGCTCCGCACGTCGTCGCGGGCCTCCCGCAGGTGACGAAGGTCGGTGACGACGCGGTGGCGGCCGGGACCGCCCCGGTGGCCGCCGGCGGCGACCAGGCCCAGGTCGAGGTCACCGTCCGCAACGACAGTGCACGGCCGGTCTTCGCGCCGCGCGTCGCACTCACGGTGCCCGCGGGCTGGACGGCCCGCCCGATCGGCACGGCGCCGAAGCTGCTGGAGCCCAACCGCTCCACGACGCTGGCCTTCACGATCACCCTTCCGGAGACCGCCGCAGCGGGCAACGCCACCCTGACCGCCACCACCTCCTACGAGGTGCCCGGCCAGGGACGGATGTCGCAGGAGGGGGCCACGGCACTCGTGGTGGCGCCGGCTCCGCCGCACGGCGACGCCGTCCTGTCGCACCACGACTGGATCAGCGCCACCAGCGGGTGGATGAGCCCGACGGTCGACCAGAGCGTCGGTGGGTGGACGCCGATCAGCATGCTCGGCCAGGTGTACCCGACCGGCATCGGGGTCGCCTCGCCCTCCACGATCCGCTACTACCTCGGTGACCGATGCACCCGACTGACCACGACCGTCGGCATCGACGACGCGGTGCGCAATGTCGGCCCGGAGGGCGGCACCTCGACCTTCCAGGTGATCGGTGACGGCAAGGTGCTGTTCGACAGCGGTGTGCTCGGCCGCGACGACACCCGTCAGGCCGACATCGACCTGACCGGTGTCCGGGTGCTCGACCTGGTGGTCGGCGACGGCGGCGACGGCGGCTACAACGACCGCGCCGACTGGGCCGGTCTGAACGCCACCTGCTGATCCGACTCGGCCGCACCCGGGTGACACCACACCTGGGTGCGGCCGCTCCATCAGGAGGTACCAAGAGCTGGGCCGTCGTCGTGGCGTGGCCACGGTCCGCTCAGGGCTGGGAGCGGCCGATGATGGTGTCGATCTGCGCCGCCGTCAGAGGGGCGTGCAGGAGCGCGGGAGTGTCGGGACCCCAGCCGACGAGGACCATCTCCAGGTGTCGTCGCCAGCCATCCGTGGACGCGCCTCGTTCGATGTCGAGGATCCCCGTGACGGCGAAGAGCACAACCGCTACATCCTCGGGAACGAGGTCGGCTCGGACAGAGCCGTGATGCTGGGCTTGGCGCAGCAGGGCGGCTTGTGCCGCGCGCGAGCGGTCCGTGAGCGGGGCCGATCCGGGGAAGTTCCAGATGGTGCGGATGATTCCCGGCTGGGTCGACAGCAGCTCGCCGACCTCCCAGAGGTAGTCGCGCAGAGCGTCCTCGCCGCTCGCCACGTGGCGCTCCGCGATTCCGACCGCCGCCTCCAAGAGCTGCCTGGCCAGCTCGCTGACCAGAGCTTCCTTGTTGGCGAAATGGCGATAGATCGTGCCGAGCCCGAGGCCGGAACGTTCCGCGACGGCTTCGATGCTCGTCGCCGTGCCCTCGGCGGCGAACACCTCACGCGCAGCGTCGATCACGCGGACGAAGTTCTCTTCGGCGTCGCGTCGACGTCTGCGCGTTCGCGGGGCACTCTTGTTGTCGCTCATGCCACGAGCATGCCGCATGCGAGGCCGGCAGGCCCCAAGGGCCTCGGCACGGAGGCCGGTGAGCGCACGCCGGTCGCTGCTCCGCTTCTTCGAGCGGTGCGACGTCGGGTTCGACGGTGACGTGGCCACGGTGCGCTTCTACGAAGAGGCGCTTCACGTCCACCCGACGCACTCCACGGGCAACCCGAGGTTCCTCGCGGACGTCGCCGCTCTGACCGCATGACGGGCGCCATGACCGACCAGCCGGCCGCTGCGGCGGTAAGACTCACGAGCACGGATCCGGAGGCTTGAGAGCACCGAGCAGGTTCACGAGATGACCGGAGGTCGCGGTACGGATGCCGTGTTCGGCGGCGCGGGGCTGTTGGCCTGCGCCGCCTCCGGCACCTCGACGGTCTCGATCGGAGAGGTACACCCGACCTACGGTCGTCGCGCCCGAGCGATCAGGCGACGAGCGTGCCCCCGTCGACCACCGAGACGGTTCCGGTCACATAGTCCTGGTCCATCAGCGCGAGGAACGCCTTGGCGACGTCCTCGGGCTCCCCGACCCGGCGCAGCGGGAGCGAGGAGGACAGACCGGCGTACATGCCCTCGCGGTCGGCCTCACTCATCTGGGACCACAGCGGCGAGCGCACGACACCGGGGGCGACGACGTTGACGCGCAGCGGAGCGAGCTCGACGGCGAGGCTGCGGGCGACGGAGACGACGGCGCCGGAGACGGCCGTGCCGAGGGTCCAGCCGGTGCCGCCCTTGAACGCGGCCGTTCCGCTCATGAGGGTGATGGAGCCGTTCGGGGTGAGGTGCGGGACGGCGAGGCGGACGGCGTCGAGCATGTGGAAGAAGCGCAGCGCGAAGAACTGCTGGGCGCTCTCGACGGTGTAGTCGGCCAGCGGGAATCCGGTGAGGTTCTCCGCGGCGGTGTAGGCGAAGTGGTCGAACTGGCCGACCTCGTCGAAGAAAGTGGCGACCGCCTCGCTGGAACTGGCGTCGACCGCGCGGCCGACGACACCGGCCGGGAGCTGACCCAAGGCGCGCTCGACGGACTCGGGGCGGCGCGAGGCGATGGTCACGGAGGCACCGGCTTCGGCGGCGCGGCGCGCGGTGGCCAGGCCGATCCCGCTGGTGGCACCGATGAGGACAACACGGGAGTTGGCTGAAACTGTCATGCCTCCAGGATCTGTCGGGGCTCGGGTCCCCGTCCAAAACCCTTTCCGTCGTCGGTGATGTCCGCAGGGTATGAGCCGTCCCGACGGCCGCGCCAGGTGCTCCCGCCGCAAGCCGCAAGCCCGTGGCTCATTTACACAATCTCTTCTGTTAAATACAGGACTTGATTGGTACTACTCTTCCTCAAGGCGAGACCCCACTCCATTGGGCGTCCGATCCCGAGAAGGGCATGGCACATGGGAGCATCACCGACAGCGGGGGCGTCCCCGCCGAAGGCCGCGCGAATGATCGCCCGCGGATGGGTCCAGGCGGCGATCCTCGTCACGCTCGGCGGATTCTGCGTCCTCGGTTTCCTGGCGATCCGGACCTACCAGGCCCAGCCCCCCATCCCCGACCGCACGGTCACGGCCGACGGCGGCCTGGTCTTCACCGGTGACGACGTCCGTGACGGCCAGAAGGTGTTCCTGCGCACCGGCCTGATGCAGTACGGCTCGATCTACGGCCACGGCGCCTACCTGGGACCGGACTTCACCGCCGACTACCTCAACCGCAGTGCCACGATGGTGCGCGAGTACTACGGTGGCGCCAACTCGGGTGACGCCGCGGGCCGGACGGTGAAGGACTACCGCACCAACCGCTACGACGACAGCACCAAGACCCTGGTCTGGAGCGAGGCGCAGGCCGCAGCGTTCACGAAGCTGACGGAGCACTACGCCGACACGCTCGGTCGGCCCGACGGAAAGCGGGGCCTCAGGCCGGACGCGATCACCGATCCGGGCGAAATCCACGACGTCACGGCCTACTTCGGCTGGACGGCGTGGACCGCGGCGGCCGAACGTCCCGGTCACGACTACTCGTACACCAACAACTGGCCGTCGGAGCCCCTGGTCGGCAACAGGCCGACCGGCCACACCGTGACCTGGAGCGTCCTGTCGCTGGTCTTTCTACTGGCGGGGACCGGCGCGCTGTTCGCCGCGTTCGGGCGCTGGAACTTCCTCGGCTGGCACCAACGTGACCACCGGGAACTGCGCTTCCACTCCCCCGACAGCGTCCGGCTCACCCCGGCACAGCGCAGCACCGCCTGGTTCTTCCTGGTGATGGCCGGACTGTTCCTGGCCCAGGCGCTGTTGGGAGCGGCCGCCCAGCACTACCGGGCCGACCTCGGCAGTTTCTTCGGCATCCCGCTCGACCACTGGTTGCCCTACAACCTGGCCCGCACCTGGCACACCCAGCTGGCGATCTTCTGGGTGGTCACCTCGTTCCTGGCCATCGGCATCTTCATCACCCCGCTGATCGCCCGGGGTTGGGAGCCGCGCAGGCAGGCACTGCTCAGCAGGATCCTGCTCGGCGCGCTGGTCGTCGTGGTCGTCGTGGTCGTCGGCAGCCTGCTGGGCGAACTGGCCGGTCAGCGTGGCCGGCTCGGCAACTTGTGGAGCGTGCTGGGCAACCAGGGCTGGGAGTATCTGGACCTCGGCCGGCTGTGGCAGGTCCTGCTGACCGCCGGGATGGTGCTCTGGGTCGTGATCCTCTTCCGCGGACTGCGCCGCAGACTGCGTCGGGAGAGCGTCGCGAACATGCCGTGGCTGTTCTTCCTGGCCGCGCTCGCACTGCCCGCGTTCTACGCCGTCGGCCTCCTGGCCGGCCCCGACACGCAGTTCACCGCCGCCGACTTCTGGCGCTTCATCGTGGTGCACCTGTGGGTCGAGGACTTCATGGAGCTCTTCACCACCGCGACCGTCGCCTACCTCTTCGTCCTCCTGGGCGTCGTCCGCGAACGGGTGGCACTGTCCGTGATCTTCCTCGACATCGTGCTGTACGGCGCGGGCGGTGTGATCGGCACCATGCACCACCTGTACTTCTCGGGTGAGCCCGCCGAACACCTGGCACTGGGCGCGACGTTCTCCGCCCTCGAAGTGGTGCCCCTGCTCTTCCTCACCGTCGAGGCGTGGAGCTTCCTCCAGATCGGCGCCCGTCGGCACAGCCCGTCGAGCACACCGTTCCCGCACCGCTGGGCCGTGATGTTCCTGGCCGCGGTCGGCTTCTGGAACTTCCTGGGGGCCGGCGTGTTCGGCTTCCTGGTCAACCTGCCGGCCGTCTCGTACTACGAAATGGGCACCGGTCTGACGGCCAACCACGCGCACGCCGCGATGATGGGCGTCTACGGCATGCTGGCGGTCGGCTTCGCGGTGTTCGCACTGCGCTACCTGATCCCCGAGGACAAGTGGTCCGACCGCTGGCCCCGGCTGGCCTTCTGGTCGCTCAACCTCGGTCTGGCGTGGATGTCGTTCGCAACCCTGCTGCCCAGTGGCGCACTGCAGTTGTACAAGGTGGTCGAGAGCGGTTACGCGGACGCCCGCAGCCTCGGCTATCTCCAGGGCGACACCCATGTGTTCCTGGAGTGGCTGCGCATGCCCGGAGACGTGGTGTTCCTGGTCGGCGGCGTACTGCCGCTCCTGTGGATGACCTGGCTGGGCGTGCGCCAGAGCGGCGGCCGGACCAGGCAGCCGGAGGACGCCGAACCGAGTCTGCTGTTCACCGAGGTGGGACCCGACGTATCGGAGACCGGGGCCACGCCGACCGGCCCGTCCCCCGAGCCGCCGACCACCGAGCCGCCGACCACCGAGGCAGCGGCCCCATGAGCGCGGAGACACTGCTCGCCGCCGGGTACGTGGCGGTGCTCCTGCTGGTCGTGATCGGCCTGGATGTCCATGGCCGCAGAGGCACCGGCGCCTGGGAGTCCCGCGTCTTCACCGGATACCACCGGTCGATCCAGGAGACTCCGGAGCCCGTCGGCCCCGACGACTGGCCGCACTCGGAGGTGCACCGCTTCCACCGGGCCGTCTCACTGTCCGTCTCCGTGGTCGCCGTCGTACTGGCGGGCGCGGAGACGATCCGCCACCACGCACCGGCGGAAGTCGCGCTCCTCGTGGTGGTGTCCGTCCCGCACGGGGCACTCCTCGCCCTGCTGGGCCGCAGGCTGCGCCACGCAGAGGTTAGAAACAGAAGTTCCTGTTTCTAACCCCTATGCCTGTATCATCCTCGCATGGCACCACGACCACAGCTCACCGACCCCGGCACCGGCGCTCCGGCACAGCGGGGACGGCGCACCGCCGTCCTGCAAGTACTGCGCGAGACGGACGGCCCGGTGAGCGTGGCCGACGTGGCCGAGCGTGTCGGTGTCCACCTCAACACCGCCCGCTTCCACCTGGACGCACTGGTCGCCGACGGCATGGTGACCCGGGGCACCGCACCACGTGACGAGCCGGGGCGGCCGAAGGTGGTCTACTCGGCCGTCGCGGGTGACGGACCGGACGGCTCCCGCAGTTTCCGTCTGCTCTCCGACATCCTCCTCGGCGTCGTCTCCACCTCGGTGGAGGATCCGGTGGACGCCGCCACCCGGGCCGGTCGTTCATGGGGCTCCTACCTGACCGACGCACCCGCCCCCACCGAGCGCGTCAGCGCGGAGGACGGGGAACGCCGACTGGTGGCGGTCCTGGAGGACATCGGCTTCGTCACGGAGACGGAGACGGCGGCTGACGCGGACGGCCCCGGCGAGGAAGGCACGCCGGTCCGGAGCGCCGACCGGCGGCTCCGCCTGCATCACTGCCCGTTCCGCGAAGTGGCCCAGCGCCGCCCCGACATCGTCTGCGCGATCCACCTCGGTCTGATGCAGGGCACGGTCGAGACGCTTCGGGCCCCGCTCACCGCGGAGAGTCTCCAGCCCTTCGTCACGCCGCACCTGTGCGTGGCGACCCTACGGCGCACCGACGCGGCCTGAAGTCCGGCCTCAGGCCGGTTCCGCACCGTCCGTCCCACCACCGGCACCGCTGTCCTGAGCAAGCCGACAGCCGGAGGTCTCCTCCGCGATCCGGGCCATCAGCCCGTCGAGCACCCGCTCCGCCTGCTCCGGATCGAAGTCCTCCCCCAGCCGCTTGCGCACTCCGTCGTCGCTGAGGAGATGGTGCACGGTGGGCGTCACGCCGTGCCGGGCAAGGCAGTTGCGGGCGCACTGGAGCACACATCCGTCGACGGCGACGATCGGACGGTCGCTGCGGGCCTTGCGGACGAGGCTCGGCACATCCCCTCCGACACCGGCGATGCACGACATCTCCGCGATGCCACGCCGGTCGAGCTGGACGGCGATCCAGTTGGTCATCTGGGCCGCGCTCGAACAGCCCGAGCAGGAGTAGACAAGCGGCAGATCACGGCGGCGTTTCACCAAGGGGCCTCGCTCACGACGGCAGGGGTCGCCCGTGCACGATCCGGCGCACGGCGGCCGCGCACCGCACGGAACGGTACGCACCCCGCGAGGCTAGGCCGGGCAGTTGACGGGAGGAAGGGCCGAACGGCGGTGCCCGCCAAGGCCGTTCGGCACCCGCTCCGGCACGGGAAGGGCGTCCCCGCCTTGCTCGTCCCGTCGTTGACGAGGGTCGGCTCACTCAATCACCTCACAGCGAGCCGACGTTCCGTACTTCCAGGGGACCCGGATGGCATCGGCGCAGGAGCCGTTCCAGGCGCTGGTGCAACGTGAACCAGGCGGCGGGGCAGCCGTGACAGGCACCGCGGAGGCGGACACTGACGACGCCGTCACACACGTCGACGAGCTCGATGGTGCCACCGTGGGACCGTGCGAGGTCGCCCACCGGTCCTGCGAGGACTTCCCGGGCCGCGGTGTACAGCGCCGTGTCGTCGTGGCCATCACCCGCGTCGGTGGCCCGGACCCATCCCGCCGGGTCATCGAGGGCGAGGTGCAGCGCGGTACGGACCCGCGCACCCTCCTGGGACCAACGGCGGTCCGCACCGAGACAGGTGACGACCGTGCCGGACTCCGTCATGACCCGGGCGAGCGTGCCGTCGTCCAGCAGCGTGGCCAGCGGTGCGGGCACCTGCGCGAAGGGGCCGGTACCGGTGAGGATGCCCGCGGGGACGATCCAGCGCAGCCGGTCGGACCGGCCCGGCACCGCCTGGGGATGCAGGGGGATCATCGGCTCCGCTCACCCGCCCAGCACGATGACGAGTGTCCGGGCCAGATAGGCCATCAGCCAGGCCAGTGCCGTCAGACAGACGAATGCCGTCGCCGGCCATTTCCAGGTGCCGGTCTCCCGGCGCAGGACGGCCACGGTGGCCATGCACTGGAGCGCGTAGACGAAGTAGACCAGCAGTGCCGCGATGGTCGGCGCGGTGAACACCGCCTCGCCGGCGCGGGGCCCGTCGGAGTAGGTCATGTCCCGCAGCGCTCGCGCCGGGTCGTCGGAATCCTGGGCGGCGACCTGTCCGAGGGTGGCGACGAAGGTCTCCCGGGCGGACTGGGCGGACAGCACACCGACGTTGACGCGCCAGTCGAAGCCCAGGGGGTCGAAGACGGGGGCGACCAGCCGGCCCAGCCCTGCCGCATAGCTGTGGTCGACGGTGCAGGCGGACACGGCGACCGAGTCCGCGGGATCGACGCCTGCCGCACACGCCTGCGCGGCAGAGTGCACCGGCAGGTTCAACAGCAACCACAGGACGACGCTGGTGGCCACGATGACCGTTGAGCACTTACGCAGGAACGAACGTGCCGAGGACCACATCGCCACCAGCACCGCGCGTGCGGCGGGCAGCCGATAGGGCGGCATCTCCATGTAGAACGGCACCGCGCGGCCGTCGCGGTCCCCGAATCTCTTGAACACCCAGGCGGCCGCCAGCGCGGAGACGGCACCGAGCAGGTACAGGCCGAACATGACCAGGCCCTGCGCGCCGAACGGCCCGATCCTGACCGCCGGATCGACCAGCAGCCCGATGAGCAGGACGTACACCGGCAGTCGCGCCGAGCAGGTCATCAGCGGGGCGGCCATCATCGTGGCGAGGCGGTCCCTGGCCGAAGGCAGCGTACGGGTGGCCATGATGCCGGGGATCGCGCAGGCGAACGACGACAACAGCGCGACGAAAGCCCGGCCCTCCAGCCCGAAGCGCGCCATCACCCGGTCCATCAGGAACGCCGCCCGCGCCATGTAGCCCACGCCCTCGAGCAGGGCCAGGAGCAGGAACAGCAGCACGATCTGCGGTACGAAGACCAGCACGCCGCCCACCCCGCCGATGAGGGCGTCGCCCAGGAGCCCGGACAACCAGGGGTTGCCGACATGCGCGTCCACCTGGCCCGACAGCCGTGCGAACAGCGACTCCACCCCGTCCTGCAACGGTGCGGCCAGGGTGAACACAGTTTGGAAGAACAGCACCATCACCGCGAAGAAGACCACCGTCCCCCACAGCGGATGCAGCAGCACCGCGTCCACGCGCTGCGTGGTCCGGTGGCGCTCCGGTGGCCGGTAGTCGGCGAACGCCAGGACGGACTCGGCCCAGGCGTCCCGCTCGCCCGGCTCGGAGGGCGGTGCGAGAACCGGAACCGGCCAGGAACTCCACGTGGCAAGCTGCTCGCGCAACTGTGTGACGCCGTATCCTCGGTGCCCGACCACGGACAGCACCGGCACGCCGAGTGCCCGGGCCAACGCGTCGACGTCCAATCGGCCCTGACGACGGGCCAGTTCGTCGGTGAACGTCGCCACCACACAGGTCGGCAGCCCACGGGCCAGGATCTGCGCGAGGAGCCCCAGCGACCGCCGTAGCGTGGTGGCGTCCACGACGGCGAGCAGTGCGTCGGGCCGCTCCGCCCCCTCCAGTCGGCCGTCCAGCACATCGACCGCGATGCGCTCGTCCGGGCTGATGGGTTCCAGTCCGTAGGTCCCCGGCAGGTCCTCGACCACATACCTGTGCCCGCCGGACCGGCAGACGCCGATGGACTGGGACACGGTCACCCCGGGATAGTTGCCGGTCTTGGCACCCAGCCCCGTCAGACCGTTGAACACGCTGCTCTTGCCCGAGTTGGGACTGCCCACCAAAGCGATCCGCGGCGCCCCGGTCCGTGACGCGTCCCGGCCACCGCCCTCGTGGCAGCCCGCGCTCACCGCTTCTCCTCTGCGCCGGTCTCTCCTGCGCCGGTCTCCTCTACGACGGTCTCCTCTACGACGTGCACAGACACGGCCTGCTCCCGACGCAGGCACACCTCGTAGTCCCGCACCCGGTAGATGACCGGGTCGCGCAGCGGTGCCCGGCACACCACCTCCACGGGCGTCCCGGGCGTGAACCCCAAGTCGCCCAACCGGCGCGCCACTTCAGGTACGCCGTCGGCGATGACGGCCGCGACCTCGGCGCGAGCACCAGGTGCCAGGTCGGCGAGAGTACGCGGGGCGGCCTGGACGACGGCGGCCCCCTGTCCGACGGGCTTGCCGGATTCCCCTTCAGCGCTGCTCATTCGTCCCTCCCACGCATGGAGCGGGCAAACCCCACCCCAAGTGTTAGTAAGGCTAGGCTCACCTTATGAGTCGAGCTGGGGTTGTTCGGCCCGTACGCCTGGGCCTTCCGACCCCACCCATCGGGGCCGCACAGCCCCGAGGCAGCCTGCTGTTGGGAGGCGGCGGCACGAGCGGCGTTCAAGCCGGATACACAGCACCTGCCTTCGATTCCTCGCCGTCAGGCTTGGCGGGCGTAGGACGCGAGGCGGTCGGCGAGCGCGGTGACGGCGTCGCGCAGTTCATCGGGGCGTTCGATGACAAACGGCCGGTCGAGTGAGGCGAGTACGGGAGGCAACCAGTCGAGCCGCTGCGCCCGTAGTTCGACGCGCATCCAGCGCTCGGCCGCCCTCTCCCGGCCTGCCGCGGGCTCGTACTCCTCCAGGGTCGCGATGCCGGCGGGCAGGCGGGCGCGGATCTGCTCGACCGTCCCGTGGATCCGCAGGACCACCTCATGCCGGTACTCGGCCGTGGCGAATCCCGACAACAGGCGCTGTGCCGGACCGGGGCCCGCGGGCACCTCGAAGGAGCCGGGCAGCGCCCTCGCGTCCGCGATGCGATCGAGCCGGAAGGTCCGGTCCTCGCCGATCTCGGGGTCCGCGCCCGTGACGTACCACCGGCCCGCATGGGCGACGATCCCGAACGCGTGCAGCGTGCGTTCGCTGCGCCGTCCGTCGCGGTCGGTGTAGCGGATCAGGACCGGTCGACGGTGGCGCACCGCATCGGCGACGGCCAGCAGGACCCCGGCGTCCGGGGTGTCGAACTCGCCGGGCCGGTCCGTGAAGGCAAGGGCCTCCATGAGTGTGTCGAGCCGACGGGCGATGTGCTTGGGCAGCACCCGCCGGATCTTCGCCGACGCCGTCTCGTTCGCCGTGCGCTCCGCCGTCGTCAAACCTGCTCGGCGGCCGGCGACCAGGCCGAGCAGCACGGCAAGCGCCTCGTCGTCGCTGAGCATGAGCGGCGGCAGGCGGTACCCGGGGGCGAGCCGGTAACCGCCGTAGCGGCCGCGCACCGATTCCACGGGCACGTCCAGGTCGATCAACTGGTCGACGTACCGCCGCACGGTGCGCCCTTCGACGCCGAGCCGGTCGGCGAGTTCGGCCACGGTCCGGGTGCCGCCCGATTGCAGCAGTTCCAGGAGTGTCAGCACGCGGCCGGTGGGTCGAGACATGTGCACAATCTAAGGCGGATACCGGACCTATTCTGTCCGCTATTTCTCCTAGCCTGCGGAGCGCACGCCTTCAGCACAGCCAGGGAGATCCCATGGACTTCGTTTCCATCCGCATCATCACCAGCGACGTGGCGCGTCTCGTCGCGTTCTACGAGCGCGCCACGGGGGCGCGGGCGACATGGGCCACCGAGGACTTCGCCGAGCTCAGGACCGCGGGCGCGACCCTCGCGATCGCCGGCACCCGCACCGTCCCGCTGTTCGCCCCGGGCTCCGCCCGCCCGGCGGACAACCACAGTGTGATCACCGAGTTCCTCGTGGACGACGTGGACCGTGTGCACCGGGACCTGACCGGTTTCGTCACGGACTTCGTCACCGAGCCCACCACGATGCCCTGGGGCAACCGGTCGCTGTTGTTCCGCGACCCCGACGGCAACCTCGTCAACTTCTTCACGCCCGTCACCCCGGCGGCCATAGTGAAGTTCGCACGCTGACGTCACGCACCTCCGCTCACTTGAGGTCGGCGGCGGCGTCGTACGTGCGCTGGTGGCTGCGGATCTCCTCGTGCCGGTCGGCGGACCAGGCCGCCAGTTCCAGCACGGTGGTCAACAGGGACGTGCCGAGCGCGGTCAAGGAGTACTCGACGCGGGGCGGGACCTCCGCGTACGCGGTCCGCTCGACCAGCCCGCTACGGCAGAGCTGCTTGAGGGTGAGGGTCAGCATCCGCTGGGAAATGCCCGGGATGGCGTGGGCGAGGTCGGAGTAGCGCACGGGGCCGTCGGACAGGGTGCCGACGATCAGCACGCTCCACTTGTCCCCGACCAGGTCGAGGATCTCGCGGATGAAGTCGGCGTCCTCGTCCGCCCAGTGGGCGCACGGCCCGGGGGCCTGCCGGACGTTCGCCCGTACGTTCGTACGCCCCTGTCGGAGCTCCTTGCCGGCGCTCACACCCGCCCCTCTCTCGCGATCCACACACATGGATGTGCCTTTTGTATCGCTTGTGAGTCTAATGCACAGTGTGGCTACGAACAGATAGTGAGTTTCGAGAGAGGCCACCCGTGAAAATCGAGTTCTGGTCGGACATCATCTGCCCGTACTGCGGCTTGATGGACCACCGGCTCCGGCTGGCGCTGGAGCGTTTCGAGCACGCCGACGAGGTCCAGGTCGTCCACCGCTCCTTCCAGCTCCACCCCGACCTGCCGCGCACCGGTGTCACCCAGCGGCGGCTGCTGGAGATGCACAACATCCCCGCATCGAAGGGAGAGCAGATCTTCGCCCCCATCGAGAGCGCCGCCCGCGCGGAAGGTCTGGAGCCCTACCACGCGCTGGAACGGACGATGGGCCCGACCGACCACGCGCACGAGCTGCTCGCCCTCGCCACCGACAAGGGGCGCGGAAGCGAGGTGTGGACGGCGATGTTCCGCGCCCATTTCGGGCAGAACCGCGCCTTGTGGACCATGGACGAGGTCCTCGACTTCGCCACCGACGTCGGCCTGGACCCCGCCGAGGCCGCCGAGGCGCTGCGCACACGGCGCTACCGGACCCGAGTGGCCGCCGATCAGCACGAGGCCCAGCGGCTCGGCGCCCGGGGCACACCGTTCATCACCCTCGGCCGCACCTACGCCGTGCCGGGCGCCGTCAGCACCGACGAACTCCTCGCCACGATGACCAAGGCGTGGGAGAGCACCCACCCCGATCCCCAGCCACTGCGGGTACTCGCCGAAGCCGACGGCGCCTGCGGTCCGGACAGCTGCGCCGTACCCCCGCCTGCGGCCTCCTGACCCGATTCCGCTCCGTCCCGGACTTCACCCGTCCCGGACTTCACGCCGTCCCGACAGCACACCATCCCGAACATCGCGCCGGAAGAAAGATCACCGTCCCATGTCCTATCTGCTGCGCATCGACGCCTCCGCCTCCGGCGACTCCTCCTTCTCCCGCCAGGTCGCCGACTCCTTCACCGACGCGTGGAGCGGCGCCGTCGTCCACCGCGACCTCGCACTCGACCCCGTCGGCCACCTGGACGCCGTCGGCATCACCGCCCGCACCACGGACCCCGGCGAGCACACCCCGGAGCAGAAGGCCGCGGCCCTCCTCCAGGACGAGCTGGTCGAGGAATTCCTCGGTGCCGACGCCTACCTCTTCGCCGTACCGCTCTACAACTACTCGATGCCCTCGGTCTTCAAGGCGTGGCTGGACCACACCATGGTCGTCGGCAGGACCATCGGCCTGGGCAGCTCCGTGCCCAGCGCCGGCCGCCCCGCCCTCGTCGTCTCCGCCCGTGGCGGCGGATACGGCCCGGGCTCACCCCAGCACGGAAAGGACTTCCTGGTCCCCACTCTGGAAACCGTCCTCGGCGATCCGAACCTGATGGCCCTCGACGTCCGCACCATCACTCCCGAGCTGACCTACGCGCTCATCGCGGAACCCCTCCGGCACCTGCTGCCGCAGCACCGGTCCTCCCTGGAGGAGGCGCACACGCAGGCGCTCCGGCAGGCCGAGGAGTTCGCCCGCATCACGGCCGCCCGGGCAAGGGCCTGACACGTGGACGTGCGGGTCTGAACGACTTCCCGAATCCGGTGTCACAAGCAGAGCGGCTGTCCGGTCTCATCCAGTGCAGGCCGCTCGCTTGCATCGGTGCCGATGAACAGCTCCCCCGCCGGGGCGGACGGCACCGAGGAGACAACACCTCGGAAGGGAATCCGTCATGAAGGTCG
Organism: Streptomyces sp. NPDC026672; assembly: GCF_040638185.1. Classification (NCBI taxonomy): domain Bacteria; kingdom Bacillati; phylum Actinomycetota; class Actinomycetes; order Kitasatosporales; family Streptomycetaceae; genus Streptomyces; species Streptomyces sp. NPDC026672. The sequence goes on along the minus strand of NZ_JBEZXS010000026.1, from coordinate 70,873 downwards.
TAGTGATCGGTGGGACCGGGCTCATCGGCTCGAAGGTCGTCGCCAGGCTCAACGAGCACGGGCACGAGGCGGTCGCGGCCGCGCCCAACACCGGTGTGAACACCCTGACCGGTGTGGGCCTGGCCGAGGTCCTGGAGGGCGCGTCGGTCGTGGTCGACGTGTCCAACTCCCCCTCGTTCGACGACGAGGCGGTGTGGGAGTTCTTCCGCACCTCCACGACCAATCTGCTGAAGGCGGAGGCCGCCGCCGGTGTACGGCATCACGTGGCGCTGTCCGTGGTCGGCACCGACCGCCTCCAGAAGAGCGGGTACTTCCGCGCCAAGCAGGCCCAGGAAGAGCTGATCAAGGCGTCCGGCACCCCCTACTCCATCGTCCACGCCACCCAGTTCTTCGAGTTCGCGAAGGGACTCGCCGACGGGATGACCGAGGGTGACACCGTGCGTGTGCCCGCCGCGAGGATCCAGCCCATCGCCTCCGACGACGTGGCCGCTGCCGTCGGCCGCGCCGCGGTCGGTGCTCCGGTCGACGGGGTGGTGGAGGTCGCGGGCCCTGAGGCGTTCCAGCTCGACGAGTTCATTCGTACGGGGCTCGCCGCCCAGAACGACCCCCGTACGGTCGTCACCGACCCGAGCTCCACCTACTGGGGTGCCGAACTGCACGACGACACGCTCCTGCCGGGCCCCGACGCCGGCATCGGCGAGATCGCCTTCGCCGACTGGCTCGCCCGGCAGCGGTAGGGCGCGAAGGGTGGCTCCTGCCGGAAGGCGGGGGCCACCCAACCCGTCCGTGCGGGGGTCAGCTGCTCCAGCTGTCCAGGTTCAGCCCGCCGTTGACGAACTCCACCCGCACCGTGTGCACGGTGTTCTGGGTGAAGGTGAAGTGCCCGGCGTTCACGGTCCGGTAGTTCTCCCAGCCGGCGGCGGGGACCGCGGTGACCGGGCCCGCCTTGCCGTCGACGACGACCCTCACCTGGCGGCCCGCCTGGTCGGTGGACATCCGCAGCGTGATGTCGGCCGAAGTACCGCCCAGCGCAACCTCGTTCCACTGCACCCAGTCACCCGAGGCGGTGCTGCCGACGGCCCACCCGTTGTTCGGCTCGGTGCGCACCACCGTCAGACCGTCGTCCCGGTAGACCGGATTGCCGTTGCCCGCACCGTTCTTGGCGTAGGAGTCGGCGGTCTCACCCTGGATGGTGCGATGCGCCGGGTAGGGGTTCGGGCCGCACTGGCGCAGGATGTTGAGCATCTGGCCCGGGTAGTCGTAGTGCGTCTGGTCGTACGGGGCGTTGCGGCCGCGCCACATCGCCGCGTTCTCCTCCCAGTCGGTGAAGCCCTCGACCAAGGTGATGGCGGCGCCCCCGTCCACCGTGGCGGCCAGGTTCTTCTTGAAGGTGTTGCCGTGGTCGGGGTCGATGTTCATGTTGGTGCTTCCACTGGCGAAGTGGAATCCCGGCACGGTGGCGGCGAACTTCTTCCCCTTGAAGGTCTCCATGGTGTACGGCTGCGACATGTTGAACCAGCTGTCCACGCCGTCCGCCACATCGGCGACGGCCGGGTCCTCGTTCAGCCAGGCGGTGTCGACGATCATGAAGGGGTCGACCCCGAACTCGGCCTTGGCCCGGTCCTTCACATAGCGAAGCATGGCCGCGGCGTTGCCGTTGCCCTGGTTGGTGAACATCGCGTCACCCAGCGACCATTCGTAGATGACCGGGCGCCCGTCGATGGTCTGGCGCATGTCCGCGGGGACGGCCTCGAAGTAGTGACGGAGGTTGTAGTCCCAGATGTACTTGTAGCCGCCCTCCCCCGTGCCGTTCTTGTCGCCGACGTCGAACTTGGGGTCGTAGCCGCCCTTGCCGTGCTTGTCGAGGTTCTTGTGGTCGGTCAGCGAGGCCGCGGTGTCGTCGAGGGCGCTGACCTTGAGCCCGGAGCCGCTCCGCCGGATCGCGGCGACCAGGTCGGCCAGCTTGGTGGTGTCGCCCGCGCTGTTGGCGTTCTGCGGGTTCGACGGAATGTGGCCGCGGATCGTGGGGGCGACGAAGCTCACGCCCGCCGTGTTCAGCTCCTCGACATAGGAGTCCCAGAAGTGGGCCTCGTTGCCGTCGGGCCGGAACATCGGCTTGTTGTAGATCGCATTGCCCTGGTTGTTGTACGGGCCGCCCTTCAGCGTGGTCCCCGAGAAGCCGAACGTGACGCCGAGCGGCCCTCGTGCGGCCGCCACCCCGGCCGGCTCGGCCGCGGGCGCGGCGCCCCCGGTAGTGGTGGCCGCCCCCGCCGTCTGGAGCCCGGACCCGCCCACAAGGGCGAGCGCGAGGATCCCGCTGCTCCAGCCAACTCGTCTGCCACGTAAGCCTGTACGGCCGCGAAGACGCATCGCCGTCCCTCTTCCCTCGAAGTCACTCAAACGTTTGCGTGACAGAGTCGTGGAGAAACCCGACGGGCCGCAAGTGACCTCCACACCATCAACCCGTTGTCTGCCGGAGGACCACACGTATGCCGTCGCAAGGTCTACAACCTCAACGACCTGATCAGCCCGGCCGAGTCCGATACTCCCTTCCGGGAAACCACGGCCCAGCGGATCGACCAGATCCTCAGACCAGCTACGCCTGTTGACCCGACGTTGGGTGCGGTTCCTTGCAGGGAAAGGAGCGTCTTGGCTGGGTGCGGCTATGAAGCGTCGTCGTAGGCGAGGTGGGTGCCGCAGACGGTGCAGCGGAAGAGCACTTGCGTCCTGCCCGAGGTGGTTCAGAAAGTTCTCGAGCCGGGATGCGTCGCGCCAACCGCCGATCCGTAGGTCGGTTCGAAGCTGGTCGAGTGCGTCGGATGGTAACGGAAGGAGGGCAGGTTGGCGCTCACCAGTGCGGACAGACTGCGACCCATGAGGTTCACAGGTGTGCCCACCGACACGCAGACCACCAGCGTTGATGCGTAGTCCCGTGATCAAGCGACGAGTTCCAACCGCCGCCGGTCCGGGGTGGGGTGGCGGCGTTCGTGCTCGCGTGCGCCGTGGAAACGCCGGTAGGGATCGCGCCGGTAGCGATCGGCCACCCGTTGTTGAGCGCGGTGTTGTAGTGAAGCTCGTCGAGGTGGCCGATCAGGTAGCGAGGGCTTGTCTCCCCCCTGAGGTTGGCCGTCACCATCAACCGGCGGTGGAAAACGCAGCGGAGCGGAGAGCTCAGTTTCGGCGGTGTCGGTCGTAGTGCCGTTGCGCCTTGGCGCGGTTGCCGCAGGCGGTCATCGAGCACCAGCGACGTGTGCCGTTCTTCGAGATGTCGTAGAAGTGCAGGACGCACTCGTGGTTGGCGCAGGGGCGGATTCGTTCGGGCCGGTCGGCGACGAGCGTCAGCCAGTTCTCCGCCGCCAGCCAGGCCGGCAGCCAGGCCACGTCCGCCTCGGGCGTGGTTTCCGGTCCTCCGTCGGGGCGCAGCAGCCGCCGGATCCTCCCGTGTTCCAGCACCTCGTTGAGGCCCTCTATCGCCTCGGGCGCGGGCCGGTCCAAGGATGTGACGATTTGAGCGAGGGCCGCGCGGGTCTTCAGGAGGGCGTCCAGAGTCCGGCGGTCGGCCACGACCCGCACGTCTCTCAGGAGCGGGCGTACCGACTCGCTCTCCAGCCACACGGCCAAGCCCTCGGTGCTGTCCAGCAGGTCGTGCCGAACTCCTGCGTCGACCCATCGGGTGTTCAGCAGGTCGATGGAGAGGGGCTCGCCCGTCAGTGGCCGGGGGTCGGCGTGCGGGGAGGGGGACAAGGGCGTGCCTTTCTCGTCAGGACTACGAATTCCCCTACCAGCCTAACCGGTAAAGGCGCGAACACGAGTTGACGATCTCGGAACCTAACCCCTAACGTCACTTTCAACGGTTGCGAGGGCTTCTCGCGGCCCTTCACCGACCCGAAGGCATGGCGATTCCACGATGAGCACGGCGAACAACCTGCAGACCGGCCACATCGGCCTGAACGTCACCGACCTGGACCGCTCGCTCGCCTTCTACCAGAAGGTGTTCGATTTCGAGGTGATGGCAGAGGGCAAGGACGACGGCCGCCGCTGGGCCTTCCTCGGTCGCGACTCCAGGCTCCTCGTCACGCTCTGGCAGCAGAGCGACGGCGCGTTCCCGACGGACAAGGCGGGCTTGCACCACCTGTCCTTCCAGGTCGACTCCATGGAAGAGGTCAAGGCCACCGAAGCCGTCCTGAAGGCCATGGGGGCCGAGTTCGCCTACCAGGGCGTGGTCCCGCACGGCGAGAGCGGGACCTCCGGCGGGATCTTCTTCACCGACCCTGACGGCATCCGCCTCGAGATCTACGCGCCCACCGGTGCCGACCCCGCCGACGCCCCCACCGCCGGAGCACCCACCTGCGGCTTCTTCTAGGACCCCGACCACAAGGGCCCGCCAGGCGGACCCCGGCGCCCGCTCCCCCTCGGTCACCTCGAAGGAAAGGAATGCCATGGCCACGTACCACAGCGGTGAGATCGCCGTGCAGGAGCGAGCGCAGCTCGCCCATCGGGCGAGCTCCTCCCTCGGAGGCATCGGCGACTCCATACCCGCCGTAGCGGCGGAATTCCTCGCCCAACAGCCGATGATCGTCATCGGGGGGACCGACTCCGCTGGCCGGGTCTGGGCCACTCAGCTGACGGGGGCGCCAGGTTTCCTCCGCGTACCCGACCCCCATACCCTCACGGTGCACACCCTCCCCCACCCGGAGGATCCCCTGGCCGAGGTCCTCTTTCCGGCCGGCGGACACTCCACAGACCCTCCCACCAGCGCTCCTGCCCGGATCGGCATGATCGCCATCGAACCCGCCACCCGGCGCAGGATGCGCGTCAACGGCCGCGCCTTCAGGGAAGGGGACGGACTGCGCGTCGAACTCGACCAGGTCGTCGCCAACTGCCCCAAGTACCTGCAGAAGCGGGAGTACGGGACACTCACCTCCCGCGAGACCGAGACCGGTGCAGGTTCGCGTACCGTCACCGATGGCACTGAGCTGACCGCCGCACAACAGCGCTCCGTGAGCCTCGCGGACACCTTCTTCATCGCCACCACCTCCGACAACGGCGACGCCGACGCATCCCACCGCGGCGGCAACCCCGGATTCCTCCAGGTCCTGTCCCCCACCCTGCTGCGCTGGCCGGACTACACGGGCAACGCGATGTTCCTGACACTGGGGAACCTCCTGGTCAACCCGGCCGCAGGCGTCCTCGTGCCCGACTGGGACACGGGCTCGCTCCTGCACCTCAGCGGTACCGCCCACACGGTGTGGGACGCCGAGGAGATCGCCGCCGTACCGGGGGCGCAACGCCTGGTGGAGTTCCGTATCGAGGCGGTTCGGGAGATACCGGCAGCCTCGCCGCTGCGCTGGACCCCGCCCGACTACTCACGCTTCAACCCACCTGTCGCCTGACACACAAGGGGCCGACGTCCGCAGCCGACAGCGCTTGGCCGCCCTGAGCAGCACGCTCACCGACACCACCGCCAGGCAGAGCGGGTCGACGGCCCAGCACTGGCTCCGTTTCTCATCACCAGCTCGCCCCACCGCCTCCGACACGCTCCCGCCGAGGTGACGAAAGCCGCGGCCCCCCGCCCCGTACCCGCCATCACGATCCACCCAGCCACGCCATGAATGGGCCCGCCCCCTCGAACGTGGTGATCGTAGGCACCTCACTCGCCGACCTGCGCACCGCCGAAGCCCTGCGAGCGCAGGCCTCACTGTTTCATGCACTGCTCGACGATGGTCGCGACCCGTTCTGTCACCTGTGAGTTCTGGTGTGCTCGGCGGGCGAGTCCCAGGGTGACGGATTCGGTCTCGACGAGCGGTGTGTAGGCGACGCCGTCCAGGCGGAGACTTTGCACGGATTCCGGGACCAGGGCGACGCCGTGGCCGGCCGCGACGAAGACGACCAGGGTGGAGGTCTCGCCCACCTCGATCAGTGGCGAGGGTTCGAAGCCGGCGCGGGCGCAGGCGGCGAGGACTCGGCCGTGCATGGAGGACCGGCCGCGGGAGGGGTGGATGACAAAGGGCTCGTCGGCCAGTGCCGCGAGGGGAATCGGGCCCTGGCCTGCCAGCGGATGGCTGGTGGGAAGAGCGGCCACCAGTCGTTCCGACCGGAGAGCGGTGAAGTCGACGGTCGCGTCCGTCGGGTTGCCGGAGCGCAGGAGGGCGAGGTCGTAGGTGCCGTCCCGAAGACCCTCGATCAGCTCGGGGCTGAGCAGTTCACCGCGCAGTTCGAGGACCACGTCCGGGAGCTGCGCCTGTACGGTGCGAGCGATCCGCGGCAGGACGTCGTACGTGGCCGTGCCGACGAAGCCGATGGACACGCGTCCGGCGCGACCGGCGGCCAGCAGTGCCATGTGTTCCTCGGCCCGTTCGACCTCGGCCAGGATCGACCGCGCGTGTGTGACCAGGTGACGACCGGCTTCGGTGGGTTCGACCCGCCTCGTGGTGCGGGTGAAGAGCGTCGTCCCGAGTTCCCGCTCCAGTTGCTTCAGCTGCTGCGAGAGGGCGGATTGCGCTACGTGCAGGCGCTGCGCCGCGCGGCCGAAGTGACATTCCTCGGCGAGTGCGAGGACGTAGCGGGCATGTCGGAGCTCCATGGAGCCATCTTATCCGTCTCAGTGATTAATCAAGAAGTAATAGGTATTGGACGAGATCAATGGATGGGACCTAGATTCGGCCCCATGGTTGCCAGCTTCGTTTACAGCGCGGTGCGAACGCCGTTCGGCCGGTACGGTGGGGCGCTCGCCGAGATCCGGCCCGACGATCTCGCGGCCGCCGCCATCACAGGTGTGCTGGGCAAGGCACCCGACCTCGATCCCTCCGCGATCGACGACGTGGTCTGGGGCAATGCCAACGGCGCGGGTGAGGACAACCGCAATGTCGGCCGGATGGCCGTCCTGCTGGCAGGGCTGCCGACGACGGTCCCTGCCACGACGGTCAACCGGCTGTGCGGCTCGTCGCTCGACGCGGCGATCATCGGGTCTCGCGCCGTGGAGAGCGGTGACGCCGACATCGTGCTGACGGGCGGTGTGGAGTCGATGACGCGGGCGCCGTGGGTGCTGCCCAAGCCGTCCCGCGCGTTTCCCGCAGGCAACACGACCGCTGTGTCGACCACCTTGGGTTGGCGGCTGGTCAATGAGCGCATGCCCAAGGAGTGGACGGTCTCCCTGGGGGAGGCCAACGAACAACTGGCCGAGCGTTTCACCATTCCAAGGGAACGACAGGACGAGTTCGCCGCCCGCTCCCACGCCCTCGCCGACAGCGCCTGGAACGCCGGTTTCTACGACGACCTGGTGATACCCGTCGTAGCGGACGGTGCGCCCGTCCTCACCCGTGACGAGGGCATTCGGCCCGGCTCCACTCCGCAGAAGCTGGCCGGCCTCAAGCCGTCCTTCCGTTCCGACGGCTCCATCACCGCGGGCAACGCGTCACCGCTCAACGACGGTGCGGGCAGCGTGCTGATCGGCTCCGAGGCGGCCTCGTCCCGTATCGGTCTCGAACCACTGGCCAGGATCGCCGGTCGTGGGGTGTCGGCGCTCGACCCGCACATGTTCGGATTCGCGCCCGTCGAGGCGGCCGAGCGCGCCCTCGGGCGGGCCGGCATCTCCTGGTCGGACGTGTCGGCGGTCGAGCTCAACGAAGCCTTCGCCGTTCAGGCGCTGGCCTGCGTGGACGCATGGAAGATCGATCCTGCCATCGTGAACACCAAGGGCGGTGCGATCGCGCTCGGTCACCCGCTCGGTGCCTCCGGCAGCCGGATCCTGGGCACGTTGGCGGCGCGTCTGCGCGAGTCGGGGACGCGGTGGGGAGTCGCCGCGATCTGCATCGGTGTCGGGCAGGCGCTGGCCGTGGTCCTGGAGAGTGTGGCATGAGCGTTCAGGTGTGTGTCGATCCCGATGAGGCCGTCGCCGGGATCGAGGACGGCTCGACCGTACTGGTCGGTGGATTCGGTATGGCAGGCATGCCGGTCGACCTGATCGACGCGCTCATCCGGCAGGGAGCGGGCGAGCTGACCGTGGTGTCGAACAATGCCGGAAACGGCGACACCGGCCTGGCGGCGCTGCTGGCCACCGGGCGCGTGCGCAGGATCGTGTGCTCGTTCCCGCGCCAGTCCGACTCGTGGGTCTTCGACCGGCTCTACCGTGAGGGACGCATCGAGCTCGAGGTCGTTCCGCAGGGCACGCTCGCCGAGCGGCTGCGCGCGGCCGGGGCCGGCATCGGAGCGTTCTACTCGCCGACGGGGGTCGGCACTCTGCTCGCCGAGGGCAAGGAGACCAGGGACATAGCGGGCCGCACGTACGTCCTGGAGCACCCGATCAAGGGCGACGTCGCTCTGATCGGCGCCCACCGGGCCGATCGGATGGGCAACCTCGTCTACCGCAAGACCGCCCGCAACTTCGGGCCGGTCATGGCCACGTCGGCGACCACCGTCGTGGCCCAGGTGCGCGAGATCGTCGAGGTGGGCGAACTCGACCCGGAGTCCGTGGTGACCCCGAGCATCTACGTCGACCGCGTCGTACAGGTGGTGTCCGCAGCATGAACCCGACGACCCCTCAGGTATCACCGGTGTCGCTCCCTCAGACATCACCGGTATCGCTGGTGGAGAACCTCGACCGAGGGCCGCTCACCAAGGACGAGACAGCCGCGCGGGTGGCGCGCGACATCGCGCACGGTTCCTACGTCAACCTGGGCATCGGCCAACCGACCCTCGTCGCCGACCACCTTCCCGACGGGTCGGGAGTGGTCCTGCACACCGAGAACGGCATGCTGAACATGGGACCGGCGGCCAAGGAGGGGGAGGCCGACCCGGACCTCACCAACGCCGGGAAGATCCCGGTCGAGGAACTGCCGGGAGCGGCCTACTTCCACCACGCCGACTCCTTCGCCATGATGCGTGGCGGGCACCTCGACTACTGCGTGCTGGGTGCGTACCAGGTGTCGACGGCGGGCGACCTCGCCAACTGGCACACCGGTGCTCCCGACGCCATCCCGGCCGTCGGGGGTGCGATGGATCTGGCGATCGGCGCCAAGCGGGTGTTCGTGATGATGACCCTGTTCACCAAGGACGGCGCGCCCAAGCTGGTCCCGAGGTGCACTTACCCCCTCACCGGCCTCGGGTGTGTCGACCGCCTCTACACGGACTTCGCGACCTTCCAGCTCGGTGCCGGCGGAGCGATCGTGCTGGAGACCTTCGGCATCACGTACGACGACCTCGCCCAGCGCATCGAGGGCCCTCTGTCACGACCGGAAACCATCTGAAGTCCGCCCGGGAAGCATCTTCCCCCTCCTAGGCTTCTCGCCCCTCCTACGCTTCCCGCACCTTCTACGCTGCCCGCCCCTTCCCCTTCCGCACCTGCCGCACTTCCCGCTCCTACGCCAGGCGCAACGGCTCGTTCTCCGGGCCGTACGGCGTGGTGATCACTTCGAGCGAGTGGCCGTACTCCACGAAGCGATCGGCACGTGGTGTAGGAGATGGCTCGTCGCCCCGGCGCGAAGACGTCTGCTGCCTCATCCGGGCCGGCAAGGGGTGCTGACGACGCTCAGTTCCTCACGTGCCAACACCCCGTTTCCGGCCAACACCCCTTGTTCCGGAGGCGGCTGAGCCGCGGCGCCGTCCTCCGTGAACGGGAATCCCCGTGGGGAAACGTGGGCATACATGGGCCCGCACCGTCATCCCCCACATGAGGAGTGCGAAGCCCCGTGAACGCGATGCCTCCCACAGCCGCGCCTGCCCCCTCAGCCCCCGGCGGCCTGCCCCTGATCGGCCACGCCCACCGCCTCGCCCGCTCCCCCCTGCCCTTCATCACCTCCCTGCGCCGGCACGGCAGCGTCGTCCGCATCCGCATCGGCACCACCCCCGCCTACGTCATCACCGAACCCGCCCTCACCCGCCGCGTCCTCGTCACCGACGCCGCGAACTTCACCAAGGGCGGCACGATCATCGACGCACTCCGTGTGTTCTTCGGCGACGGACTCGCCACCGTCGCCGACGGCGACACCCACCTGCGCCACCGCCGCCTCATGCAGCCCATGTTCAACAAGGCCCACATCGCCACCCGTGGCTCCGCCATGATCGACCAGGTCCAGGCGCTGGTCCGCGCATGGCCGGAAGGCCAACCCCGCGACGTCTACGCCGACATGAACGACATCACGCTCGCCGCGTTCCTCGTCGCCCTCTTCGGAACCGACCTCCCCGCCCACCTCCAGCACGACTTCACCGCCCTCATGCCCGCCATCATGAAAGGAACGATTCGCCAGACCGTCCTGCCCGCCTGGCTCACCCGCCTGCCCCTGCCGGCCAACCGCGCACACGCCGATCGCGTCGCCCGACTGCGCTCCCTCATCGACCAGGCCATCGACCACCGCTCGGCCCCCACCACACCCGCCACTCCCCCCACAGCAGCCGCGTGCCCCCACACATCAGCGGCCGCTCCCGACGGCCTGTTCACCACCCTGCTCACCGCCGAGACACCGCTCAGCCGCCAGCAGCTTCAGGACGAGGCCATCACACTCCTGACCGGCGCGATAGAGACCACCGGCACCACCCTGGCCTGGACCCTCTACGAAATCAGCCGGCACCCCGACATCGAACAACGGCTACGCACCGAAATCGCGGCTGTCCGCCCCGATCGCGGCCTGCACCACGACGACCTCGACCGCATGCCCTACACACGCCAGGTCCTCCAAGAAGCCATCCGCAAATACGGACCGGCCTGGATGGTCACCCGAACCGCCGCCCGCGACTACACCCTCGACGGCCACCACATCCCCGAGGGCGCCGACGTCATCTGGAGTCCCTACCTCCACCAGCACGACCCCCGCCACTACCCCGACCCGGACACCTTCGACCCGGACCGCTGGAACCCCCAACATCCGCCCTCCACACGCGAAGCCTTCTACGCCTTCGGCGACGGACGCCGCAAATGCATCGGTGAAAACTTCGCCTGGACCGAACTCCAGATCATCCTCACCACCATCCTCCAGAACTGGAACCACCTCCAGCTCACCTCGCGCCCACCACGCCCCCAGGCAGTCGTCACCGTCAAACCCGACACCCTGACCATGACGTACCACCACGCAAAGGATGCGTCTGCCTAACTCCCTCTCAACATCGCCCAATTGGACCGGCCACTGGCGTGTCGATCAGGATGCGCCGACGGAGGCGATTCTTGGTCGGTGGGCCAAGGTCTCGATCCGGCCGAACTGGCGGACCTGGTGGATACGGTGAGCAACTCCGCCTCCCCGAAGGCGGGACGATCAAGTCCTATGTCTGGCCGGCCCGTCTGCGAGATCTCTATCCGTCGCGAGCCTCTAGGACAGTGAGTGGCCTAGCGGGTGTCTAGCGTCAGCACCGCACATTGAGGCACTCACACCCGGAGGCCCGAGAATCCACCCTCGGCTGACGAACCCTGAACTCATCTGGCCGGCGGTCGCATAGGCCCTGCTCGGCTTCAGCTCCGCGGCTCACTGGCGTTCTCGTATCCACCGCAGCGATCCAGGTACGTCTACGGGTCGATGGAGGCGGCATGGCGTCGGGTCTCCGTGAGGTGGAGGTTGATGTACCTGGTGAGGGTCAGCGCGTCCTGTGCTTGTCGACCTGGAAGGTTACGCGGCGCAGCAGGCTGACCCCGTCGAGCGCGACGCCCTCACGGGCGAGGACGAAGACGAGGGTGAGGAAGGCGGACCGGGTGTTGCCGTCGGCGAAGGTCAGGGCTCCCGCCTCCGGGTGCTCCCCCACTCGCCACCGGTACACCGACCACGGCCACGGATACCCCTCCGCGGGTTCCCCGTCCCCCAACGGTCACAGGCAGGTGAGGCGCGAGCCGGGGCAGCCATGTCCGCTCCGTCAACACGTCGTTGGCCCCGTCCCGCACGAGCGGCAGCCGTACGGCCATGTCGTCGCCCAGCCGGTACATGGCGTTGACCGTCCCACCGGACCGAACCCGCTCTACCGCCGGCCCCGCCCACCGCGGGAACTGCCCGGATATCAGCCGCCGCACAAGCCCGACCTGCACGGGTACATGCCGGGATGCATCTGCCCTGGACCACTCATGACACGTCATCCGACCGCCGGCACCGGCAGGCGTCAACCGCGTTTCCGGCGGCACCGCTGCCCCGCGCCGCCCGTCCCACGAGCGTCGTTGTCAGTGGTCACCGGTACGTTCGTCTGTGTCGCGGTGATCGGCCGCGACACATCCCCCGTGCTGCGCCGATTCGGCGTGCGCAGCCATGCGCGGCGAAGGAGACGGTGCGTTGTCGGACTGGGAGAAAACGAGCACGGCCCGGGTGGTGCCACCGGCGCGGCCACGCAAGCTCGCCAAGGTCCCCTTCGTCGAACTGGCCGACGGACGCCTCCAGGGTGTGGTCTCCAGCGGCTCGGACATCGAGCGTGTGTACGTCTCGTCGGTCGCGTCCGGCACGTACGCCTTCGCGTGCAGCACCAACAACAACCGTCCCTGCGGCGGCGCCCGCGGCTCGTTCTGCAACCACATCCGCGCCCTGATCACCGAGGCGGTGCTCCAGTACGGCGCCGACCGCGTCGCCCGGTATCTGCGCGCCGAGCCTGTCGACGGCGGCACGGACGCCGCGACCCTCACCGCGGCCATGACCGGCACCCGCCCGCCACAGGCCGACGGCAAGACACTCGCCGCACCCGTCTTCACCAGGTTCCTGCGCCACCTCGCCTACCTCGAACTCGCCCCGGTCACCACACCGTTGCCGGAGATGCAGTGGTTCCCGCCGACCCGGGCGGTGGAGTCAGCGGCGTCCCCGGCCGAGGGCACCGTGGGCGCGGGAGAGCGCGCGGGGCTGCTGACCGCACCCGTGGACGGCCTGGACGAGGCCCTGGCGGCGGTCGACGCCTTCGACCGGGCCCTTGTGTCGGGTCTGCTGCGTCCTCGTCCCGACCGCGCCGCGGACCTGCTGGAACTGGCGCGCGCCACAGGCGGCAGCCCACTGGCCGCCGGGGTTGCCGAGGCGGTCGAGAAGGCCGCGGCCGGTGCCGCCGGGGAGGAGCACTTCGTCGCCCTCGCCGCCGCCCGCACCGCCCTCCTGGGCGCCGCCCACGACGCGCTCGCCTCCCGGATCGACGAGTCCACCGGCCGTACCCGCGGCGAGCCGGAGTCCGCGGCCGCCGGCGACCGGCAGACCGTCAATCTGCTGGCGGCGGCCCGGACCTGGCTCGCCGACCTGGCGCGTGCCGGCTGGCAGGGCATCGACCACGAACTGGTCGGCGGAGCGGCCCCGATCGTCTCGGCGCTTCTCCCCCGGCCCGAACTGCGCCGCCTGGCCACGCTGCTCGACGGGTTCGCCGCCGAACTCGCCGCTTCCTGCCCGGGTGCGGCCCTCGCCCGGATCCCGGCCCGCCGCTGGGGCGACCTGTGGTCCCGCGCCCTGCTGCTGACCTGCCCCGGCGCCGCCGAACCCGCCGCGCTCGCCCCGGTCTCCGGCCGGCTGCTGCCGCTCGGCGTCGACCTGCACGAACACGCGACGGCCGCACAGGCCCAGGTGCACGGCGTGTTCGAGCCCGCCGACGGCAGTGCGCCCCGGCTGGTCCGCGCGAGCGTCTGCGTGCCGAAGCCCGACACCGTCGTCGCGGCCGGTGTCTGGCAGTTGCTGCGTCCGCACCTCTCGCTCCTCGCGGCGCTCGGCGAGGGCCGGTCCATGCACCTCGACGCGATGCCCCTCACCGACGAGGGCGACCTGCTCTGGGACGACGAGCTCGCCCGTCCCGGCGACCCCGCCGACGCCCTCGCCACCGCCCGTGTCGCCCTGCCCACGGCCACCACACCGCCCGTCGCCCCACTGAACCGCCACCCCGTGCGCATCGCCGAGCCGGTGTTCCTGGAGGGCTACGGCACCCACCAGGACGGCGACACCCTCACCTTCACGATCGCCGGACAGCCGCTCCCGGTCGACACCGACCGCATCCCGGTCGCCGGCCCGCTCACGCCCGAGGCGGTCGCCGCCTCCGGCGCCTGTGTCGCCCTGCTCCGTTGGGACGACGGGGTGTTCCGGGTGCAGCCGCTCGCCGTCGAGACGACGGTGCGCAAGAAGCCCGTCGTCCTCCACGCGGGCGCGTGGGCCGGAGGTACCACCGACAAGGCCGGCGTCAAGGCGGAGAAGGCGGCCACCGACGCCGTCACCGTCCTGCGGGAGCGGGCGGGAAGGCTGCTGCGGAAATGAGCGAACACCTCGTGGAAGCCCTGCCCGACGACAACCGCCGACAGGTGCTGTACTGGCGGCTCCTCGCGCGTCTCTTCGACCCCGAGGAGCAGCCCTCGCTGGAACTGGCCAGCCTCGCCGTCGTCGAGGACATGGGTCTGCCGGCCGCGCTGCTGGACCCGCAGGCCTCGGTCGACTCGATCGTGCAGCGCCATCCGGAGCTGGCGGCGGAGTTCGACGGGCTGATGGTCACCGGGACGGAAACCTCGGCCACGGAAGGCGGGCTGTTGGCCACCGAGACGGAACCCTCGGCCACGGAAGGCAGGCTGATGGTCACCGAGGCGGAGGCCCCGGCCGCGGAAGGCAGGCTGATGGTCACCGAGACAGAGCCCTCGGCCGCGGAAGGCACCCCGAGCGCCGATCCCGCCGAACAGCCGGACGCTCCTGAGCCCGCTCGTGCCGGAGCCGCCGAGGTGCGGCGTGCCGCGCTCGTCTCCAAGGTGCTGCTCAACGTCTTCGCCACCGGCAGCGGACCCGTCGGTGCCGAGCAGTTGTCCCGCTGGCAGTCCGACGCCGGGTGGCTGGAGCGCGCCCTCGGCTGCGCCCCGGGCGACCTGCGCGGCGGCCGGGCGCCGGGCGGCCCCCGCGGCGTCAGCCCGACCGGCACGGGTGGCAACGGCCGGACACCGGACCTCAGCAGGCTGATCCCGGCGATCGGCCCCGAACTGGGCGCCCTGGAGGCCGACCTCGTCAAGCGCATGCAGCTGCGCGAGGTGCTCGCCGATCCGCAGCTCGCGGCCCGGCTCACCCCGAGCATGTCGCTCGTCGAGCAGCTCCTGCGCGACAAGAACAACCTCTCCGGCGTGGCACTCGCCAACGCCAAGGCCCTGATCCGCCGTTTCGTCGACGAGGTCGCCGAGGTGCTGCGCACCCAGGTGGAGAAGGCCACGGTCGGCGAGGTCGACCGTTCCGTCCCGCCCAAGCGGGTCTTCCGCAACCTCGACCTCGACCGCACCATCTGGAAGAACCTCACCAACTACAGCCCCGAAGAGGAACGCCTCTACGTCGACCGCCTCTACTACCGGCACACCGCCCGCAAGACGACCCCGCAGCGGCTCATCGTCGTGGTGGACCAGTCGGGCTCGATGGTCGACTCCATGGTCAACTGCACCATCCTGGCGTCGATCTTCGCCGGGCTGCCGAAGGTCGACGTCCACCTGATCGCGTACGACACCCAGGCGCTCGACCTCACCCCCTGGGTGCACGACCCCTTCGAGACGCTGCTGCGCACCAACCTCGGCGGCGGCACCGACGGCACGGTCGCCATGACCCTGGCCCAACCGAAGGTCGCCGAGCCGCGCAACACCGTCGTGGTGTGGATATCCGACTTCTACGAGTGGCGCAGCCAGCCCCTGTTCGACAGCATGGCGGCCCTCCACCGGTCCGGGGTGAAGTTCATCCCCGTCGGCTCGGTGACCAGCTCCGGGCGCGGCAGCGTCAACCCGTGGTTCCGGGAGCGCTTCAAGGACCAGGGCACCCCGGTCCTCTCCGGCCACATCCGCAAACTCGTCCAGGAACTCAAGACGTTCCTCGGCTGATACGCCCCCCGCTTCTGCTGACACATCCCCGGCTCCCGCCGATACGCCCCCGGCATCTTCCGAGAAAGGCCCTGACATGTCCGACCTGTTGCGCGCTCCCGCCGAGATCAAGTACGCCGAGGAGCTGGACTGGCTCGAATCGATCGACGACAACCCCAAGCCGTTCTCCTGGCGGCTGTCGCCGAAGATGATCCGTCTGTTCATCCTGGGCTCCGAGCGCGCCGACGGACTGGACCGTGAGGTCGCCCAGAAGTGGTTCGGCGACCGCAGCTTCGTCGAGCGGTCCATCGTCACCCTCGCCTCCGACCGCGGTCTGCTGCTGATCGGCGACCCCGGTACCGGCAAGAGCTGGCTCGCGGAGCTGCTCGCCGCCGCGATCTGCCGTACGTCCACCCAGGTCGTGCAGGGCACGGCAGGCACCACCGAGGACCACATCAAGTACTCGTGGAACGTGTCCATGGTGATCGCCAAGGGCCAGTCCAGGGAGTCGATGATCCCCTCGCCGATCATGACCGCGATGGAGACCGGGACGATCGGCCGCTTCGAGGAGCTGACCCGCTCGACCAGCGACGTCCAGGACGCGCTCATCTCGATCCTCTCCGAGAAGTACATCTCCGTCCCCGAACTCGACGGCGCGGGCGGCGACAACATCGTCTTCGCCAAGCCCGGCTTCTCCGTCATCGCCACCGCCAACAGCCGCGACCGGGGCGTCAACGACCTCTCCTCCGCGCTCAAGCGCCGCTTCAACTTCGTCCGCATCCCGGTCATCACGAACAAGAAGAGCGAGGCGGAGATCGTCCGCTTCCGCACCGAGGAACTGCTGCGCCGCCACCAGATCGAGCTCGACGTCCCGCCGACCCTGCTGGACGTGCTGCTCCAGAGCTTCGCCGACCTGCGCGCCTCCTCCGCCGCGGCCGGCAGCGACGACGAGAAGCTGGAGTCCGCACTGTCCACAGCCGAGCAGATCGGCGTCCTGGAGGACGCCATCCTGCACAGCAACTTCTTCGGCGTTCGCACCCTGACCGCCCGCACCCTCGCCTCCTCCCTCGTCGGCTCGCTGACCCGTCGCGAACCGGAGGACCTGGCGATCCTCAACAAGTACCTGCACGGTGTCGTCGAACCGCGCAGCAAGGACGAGGGCGGCTCCTGGCCGGAGTTCCTCGAGGGCGGCCGCGACGCGATCGCGACCCTGTCGTGAGCGGCGGCTTCGAGGCCCTGCGCGGCCAACTGCACGAGGCGGCAACGGCGTTCGCCGACGGACCGGACGCCCTGGAAGGCATCCTGCGGGGCATCGTCGACGACGTGGAGCGCGCCGTGGGTGAGCCGCTGGAGATCTTCCCGGTGTGCCACCACTCACCGGCCTCCGCGATCGCCATGGCCCGCCGGCTGCGCGAGAAGCAGCCCAAGGTGGTGTACCTGGAGCTGTGCGAGGACATGGCCCCGCTCCTCACCGAGCTGCGCAACTGCCGGCTGCCGGTGGCGGTCCAGGCGTTCGCGAGCGAGGTCGAGGGCTTCCCCGCCGACTGGAGCCCGCTGTCGGTGGTCGCCCCGGTCACCGAGGCGTCCGCCGAGTACCAGGCCATCGCCTACGCCCTCGACACCCCCGGCGTCGAACTCGTCCTCGTCGACCGCTCCTCCGACCACGTCTTCCAGTGGGAGACCCGGCGTGAGGACCAGCGGGCGCAGGGGCCGGATACCGGCGAAACCGACTCCGACGCGCCGGCGGCGGAGACGGAGAGCGCCCTGCACGGAGACGCCGTCGGTGTGGAGATCGGCGACCTGCGCCCGCGCTTCGCCGAACTGGAGGAGCACCTGCTGCGCCACGGCCGGGTACGGCACTGGTCGGAGTGGTGGCACCAGTACGTCGAACTGCCCCTCGGCGACAGCGACCACGACACCTACCGCCAGGTGATGCTGCTCATCGGCAGCCTCCTGCGCCGCCTCGCCCCGGGCGACGAGCGGCGGGTCAGGGTGGACGAGGACCGCGAGCGGTACATGTGGACCCGGATGCGTGAACACCTCGCCGCCACCGGCACCGACCCCGCCGACTGCCTCTACGTCTGCGGCGCCTTCCACGCGGCCAGCCGCGTCGAGGAGTTCGGCGTGCACGGCAGCGACACGTTCACCATCAGCCCGCCGAGCGGCACCACTTGGCGGCACGGTCTGATCCCGTCCAGCCACGCGGCCATCGAGGCGCAGTTCGCCCTGGCGCCCGGTTCGGTCTCCATCGCCGCGACCGAGTGGCAGAAGAACCTCAAGCGCACCCGCGTCAAGCCGTACCGGCTCGCCGGGCAGGCGGGCACGAAAAAGCCCGCGAAGGCCGTACAGCCCGTCCGCGCCCTGCCCGCCCCCGAGGCACCGGCCGCCGACCGGCTCACCGGCTTCCTCCAGCGCCCGCCCGTCCTCGACCGGCTCGACGAGGCGGAACTGCTCGGCTGGTCCGTGGACATCGTGCGCGCCGCCCGGCGCAACGGTTATCTCGCGTCCACCGCCGACGCCATCTCCGTGTTCGAGACGTCGATCCTGCTGGCCGGCATGCGCGACCGCGCCAAGCCGACGCCGTACGACTTCCAGGACGCGGCCGTCACCTGCATCGAGAAGGACCGTGTCCCGGGTCGTCGGGACGTCCGCAGGCTGGTCGAGATCATGATGGGCGGCGACCGTGTCGGCCAGGTCGGCTACGACGCGCTGCCGCCGCTGGCCCGCGACGTCCACGACCGGCTCGAACCCCTCGGCCTGCGGCTCCAGCAGCGCGGGGTGCAGCGGGCCCTGCTCGACATGGCATCCCGGCCCGAGCTGGAGCGCTGCTCCGACGTCCTGTGGATGCTGCGCCGGCTGATGCCCCACGGTGCCGCCCGGCCCGTCATGGGCGACCGGCGGCTCGGCGAACGCCCCATCCAGGAGTCCTGGGACCTGGCCCTGGGCACCCACCAGCGCACCCTGATCGAACTCGGCTACGAGGGCGTCAGCATCGAGCAGGTGCTGGAGCAACGGCTCCGGCGCACCGCGTACGCGCCGCAGGCCACCGCGGCCACCGTCCTCGAAGCCGTCGAGGACGCGATCCTCTACCTGCACAGCGGGCGCCTCGCCGACGAACTGGGCACCCACGCCCTTGAGGTCCTGGCGCGCGAACGCAGCGTCGACGGAGCGCCGGAGGTCCTGCGCCGCATCCGCCGACTGCTCACCCACTACCGCACCACCGAGCCCGTGCTGCCATCGTGGATCGAGTCGTTCGTCAAGGCGGGTTACGCCCATTACTGCACGCTGCTGCCGACGGCGTTCACCGACGACGACGCGACCGTCCGGCAGGTCGCGGCCATGCTGGGCTTCCTGTTCACCATGGAGGGACTCGCCCTCTCGCTCGGCTGCGACCGCACCCAGCTGGAACTGGCCCTGGCCCAGTCCCACCCGGTCGAGCCCGCCCGGACCGCCCTGCTGTGGGCGGCCGGGACGCACCTGGGCACCCTGTCCCGGGCCGCGCTGCGCGAGCGCTGCGACGAACTGCTCGGCAACCCGCTGGTGGTGCCCGCCTACCCGCGCTACCTCAGCGGGTTCGTGCACGCCCTGGAACCGGTGCCGGGCCTCGCCGACTTCGTCGTCGAGGCGGTGTCGAACGCCTTCGCCCGGCTGCCCGACCCGGTCCTGCTGCCATGGCTGCCGACCCTGATCACCACGCTGCGCGCGAGCGGTACCGAGCTGGCGCCCCTCCTCATCCGTGAGGCCGGCCGGGTCTTCCCCGCCCGGCTCGCTGAACTGGACAGCTGGGTGCCTCCGTGGCAACTCCCGCAGCGGACTTCGGGCCCGGTCCCGAAGTCGGCGGCGGAACCGGTCGGCGGCGCGGCGCTGCTGGCCGCCCACCCCGCGACCTGCGACACGCTGGCCGACCTGCTGGGCTACGACGGCACTTGGGACAGCGCGGCGCCCACCGAGTCGGGAGCGGCGCTCCTCACCCGGCACCCGCACACCGCACGGGCGCTCCAGGAGCTGCTGGACGTGGGCTGACCGGCAGCGCCGCCATCGGCCGCCGAGGTGACCCGCTCGACGGTCGCGGGCGCCTCCCGGGATCACGGGCGGTCAGGGCGCGTGATCGGTCAGGCTGGCTCGGTGGCCGGTCGAGGGTGCCCGGAAATGCTTTGCGGCGGCACAATCCGGGGCCCAGACTGTGCCGGTGCTGATCCGACGTGAAACGCCTGCCGATGTCTCCGCCGTGCACGCCGTCACCGCGGCGGCCTTCGCCAAGCCGCGGACTCCGGTTCCGGCGGAGGCGACCCTCCTCGACGAGCTGCGCGCCTGCGACGCCTGGCTGCCGGAGTTGTCGCTCGTGGCCCTCGGCGACGAGGGCCAGGTGGTGGGCCACGTGCTCTGCACCCGGGGCCACGTCGGAACCGCCCCCGTCCTCGGCCTCGGCCCGCTCAGCGTTCACCCCGACCACCAGCGTCGCGGCGTCGGCCTCGCCCTCGTCCACACGGTGCTCGGCGCGGCGGACGCCCTGGGCGAGCCACTGGTCGCCCTGCTGGGCAGTCCCGCGTACTACGGCCGCTATGGCTTCCGCACCAGCACGGAGTACGGCATCACCGCACCCGACCCCTCCTGGGGACAGTACTTCCAGGTCCGCACCCTGACCGCCCACACCCCCTCGCTGCGGGGTGTCTTCACGTACGCGGAGCCGTTCGAACGGGTCTGACACGGGTACGGCGGTCAGAGCGAGCCTGAGGTCAAGACAGGCGGATGTTGTCGTACCTGGTGTTCGCCTTCCCGTTGGCGTACACACAGGGAGTCCCCGAGCTGGGCGTGTGGCGTGGTCAGGGGATCAGCAGCCTCCCGGTGCGCGGCGGTATCGCGGCGAGGGGTTCATCGACGCCGGGCGGGGTCACCAGCGGGGCCTCCTCGTCCGTCCAGTTCACCACGACGGTCGCCCGACGGCCGTCCCGGAGCACGCCGGAGCGGCTGACCAGTCCGGGCACGGACTTCTGCCAGGGCGACGCGGACCGGTGCGCGTCGGCGTCCAGGAGGGCGACGACGGCCGCGCGAGTGCTGTCGTCCGCGGAGACGCCGTAGTGGAGTCCGGGGTGGGTGGCGATGGTGATGGCGGTGCCTTCACCCACCTGATGGAGAGTCACCGCGGGGCCGCCGTCGGTGAACCGGCCGACCGTGACGGCCGTTCCCTCGCGCAGCGAGTCGCGTTGCCACCGTCCGGCCAGGGTCGTTCCCGAGTCGAGCCGGATCGTCGACACGGTGCGCGCGTCGGGCTCGATCTGGGTGATGCCGAACAACGTGCCGAGCAGACCGGGGGGCACGACGGGCCGGCGGCGGCCGAGCCTGTCGTACTCTCCCGCCCCGGCCTCGGCGACCAGTGTGCCTCCGCGTTCGACGAAGGCGTGGAGCCGGTCGGCCAACTCGTCGGAGGACGTCGACGGCATGGGCCACAGGAGGGACGTGAGGTGGTCCGGAACACCGTCGCGTTCCACCAGGTCCTCGTGGAGGAGTTCGACGGGGGTGTTGTTGTCGATGAGCAGCCGGTAGGCGCCCAGGACGGCGTCCCGGTAGAGGTCCATCGTGCGGTCGGTGGCGTACGCGTGCAGGGCGGACCTGCGGGAGAGCAGCAGTCCGCAGGAGGGTCGGTCGGGCTGCCAGCCGTCGAGCAGGGCCACGTCGGGGTCGGTGGCCACGTCGCGCACGGCCGCCACGCGGTCGGTGAACGCCCCGTCGGGCGCGCACAGTCCGTATCCGGGAGCCTCGGGGCCCGTCAGTTCCGGCCGCCACTGCCAGAACATGATGCCGGTCGCGCCACTGGCCAGGGCGTTCCACATCCACAGCGAGACCGTGGACGGGTCCGGGTGCGGCGTACTGCGCACACCGTCACGGCGGCCTCGGCCGCCTTGCAGTTCGGCCTGCCAGAAGGGTTTTCCCGCCGCCGCGTCGCGGGCGGTGTCCAGGTTGAACAGGTGCTCCACGTGGTCGTCGGCCATCAGCCAGGTGGGAAAGCTCGATGTTCCGAAGAGGTCGACGGAGTCGGTGAGGGTGAATTCGTCGAGGGTGTGGGTGGCGAGTTGCCCGGTGAATCCGCTGAGGGCGACATGTGTCATGACCGGGTGGGCGGTGTCGGCCCTCCTGACCGCAGCCTGGCGGCGGTCGAGCCATGTGCGCAGGTTGTCGAACCAGAAGGCGCGCCAGTCGAGCATGTCGGGAACGGACTCGTGGCGGCGTGGGGCGTCGACCTCCTCCCAGGCGGAGTGGCGGCGCTGCCAGGCGCGGTTGAGATCGTCCAGGGACGTGTAGCGGGTGCGCAGCCATGCGCGGAAGACCTTGAGCGAGGCCGGGCAGTAGCAGTAGATCCGCTCGGGGTGGTACGAGGCCGGCTCCAGGTGCGGCTCGTTCCACACGTCCCAGACGCGCAGTGCCGGGTGGTCCCGGTAGCGGGTGGTCAGCTCGGTCAGGAAGGACCGTGCCTGCTCCCAGACGGATTCGTTGTCGAAGCACAGTCCTGGCCAGCCGCCACCCGGGGTGTTCATGGCGGCGCCGAGCGGTACCGGCCTGTCCTCGGAGTCCAGGTAGCGGGCCCGGGGGTATGACCGTTCGAGGCGGTAGGGGGCGTTTTCGAGGATGGTGTTGACGACCACGCCCAGGTCGTTGCGGGCGGCCAGGTCCATCAGCTCGTCCAGGTCGGCGAAGTCGACCGTGCCCTCGTGCGGGGCCATCCAGCTCCAACAGGCCCAGAACTTGACGGTGTTGAGGCCCGCCTCGCGCATCCGGCCCAAGTCCCGTGCCCAGTCCTGCCGAGGCGGGTTCGGGGGGCGGTAGTACTGCGCACCGATGGTGATCATCCTTTGACGGCTCCTAGTGTCAGTCCGCGGACCAGGAATCGCTGGGCCGCGAGGCCGAGGACAAAAATGGGGATCAGGGCGATGACGGCGGCGGCCGAACTCCCGCCCCAGTCGATCGAGACGGAGCCGACGAAGCCGGCGACGCCGATGGGAGCGGTCTGGGTCCGGTCGGAGGAGAGGACCAGGGCGAAGAGGAACTCGTTCCACGAGAAGATCAGGCAGAGCATGGCGGTCGCCGCTATACCCGGCGTCACCAGCGGCAGGGCTATCCGGTGGAACGCGCCGAACCGGGTGGAGCCGTCGACCTGGGCGGCCTCCTCCAGATCCGTCGGAAGGTCCTCGAAGAAGCTGCGCATCATCCAGATCACGATCGGCAGGTTGAAGGTGGTGTGGGCGGCGATGAGCGCCCAGTACGTGCCGAGCATCCGCAGGTTCTGGAAGATGACGAACATGGGGACGACGAGTGCCACCGCCGGCGCCATGCGGGTGAACAGGACGGCGCGTGCCCACCATTCGCGGCCCGGTAGCGGGAGTCGCGCCAGCGCGTACGCGCCGGGCACGCCTATCAGCAGGGAGAGCGCGGTACTGCCCGCGGCCACCAGGGTGCTGTTGGCCAGGTAGTGCACGAAGTCGAGTTCTCCGAACACATGCCGGTAGTTGGCGAGCGTCGGGGAGAAGGTCACGTCGGGTGTGGAGGTGAAGATGTCCTTGGGTCGTTTGAAGGAGTTCAGGGCCACCATCAGGATCGGCACCAGGACCCACACCAGGAACAGTGCCACGAGCACCCGGTACGCCACGCGCCACGGATCGCGCCATACGGCCCCTCGCCCGCTCATGCCGCCACCTCGTCCCGTGTGCGGAGCAGCCGCAGGTAGAAGGCGCTGATCACGGCGATCGTCACGAGGATGAACACGCTGAGGGCCATCGCGTACCCCATGTCGAAGAAGGAGAAGCCGGTTCTGTACGTGTAGAGGCCGAGGGTGTTGGTGGACGTGCCCGGGCCGCCCTTGGTGAGGACGAAGACGGTGTCGAAGATCCGGTAGGTGTCCATCGTGCGGAACAGCAGGATCAGCAGGAGTTGGGGCCCCAGCGCCGGGATGACCACGTGGCGCAGGACCTTCCAGCGTCCGGCGCCGTCGACGCGCGCCGCCTCGAAGCGCTCCTCGGGGATGGCGAGCATGCCCGCGTGGAGGATGAGGATCACGAACGGGGTCCACTGCCAGACGTCGACCATCATCAGGGACGGCAGGGCCAGCCGCGGACTGCCGAACCAGTCGATGCCGCTGTCGTGGCCGAACACGCTCATGACCTGGCTCACGATCCCGAACTGCGGGTCGAGCAGGTACCGCCACAGCAGGGACGTCACGACGGGTGCGATGATCATGGGCAGCAGGACGATGGAGTGCGTGAGCTTCCGGCCCCGGGTGAGGTCGAAGAGCGCGACGACCACCACGAAGCCCAGCAGCAGTTCGGCCGCGACGCAGCCCACGACGTAGAGCGCGGTGTGGGACAGCGCGGTGCGCAGTTGTCCGTCGTGGAAGAGGTGGGTGAAGTTGTCCAGCCCGGTGAAGGGCTTGGTCAGGTCGATCTCGGTCAACTGCCAGCGGAAAAGGGCGAGACAGACCGAGTAGCCCACCGGTACGAGGATCAGTGCGCACAGCAGCACGGCTGTGGGAGCGATCATGACGTAACCGAGTGCGGGGGCGCCGGCCGGTCCGCCCCGGCCGGTGGAGCGGTCGTTGCGTTTCACGGGTGCCATTCCCTTCAGCTCCCCTGGGCGGAGGTCATGGCGTGCCGCAGGGCACGGACCGTGGCCGGGACGGAGCTGTCGCCGGAGATCGCGTTCTGGACGGCGACCTCGATGTCGTTCTGCGCCTGGGGCCACCACGGCAGATTGGGCTGTGGCCGGGCGTTGCCCAGTGCCTTGTTCAGGGCGGGGAGGAAGGGGAGGTCCGCCGCGAGTTCCTCGGCCTGGTAGAAGTCCTTCGTCGCGCCGGCCGTGCCCGACTCTCGGGCGATGACGGACTGCTGGGCGGTGTCGGTGTACCAGCGCAGGAAGGAGTAGGCGGCGTCCTTGTGTCCGGAGCGTGCCGCGATGCACCACATCCAGTAGATGAGTTCACCCCCCGGGCGGTCGGCGGTGTAGGCGATCGGGAGGTATCCCCAGCGTCCGGCCGTACGGGACTTGGCCGGGTCCTCCAGCGCTTGCAGGGAAGGGGTGGTGCTCACCACCATCGCGGCCCGGCCCTGTGCGGCGAGGGTGGCGACGTCGTCGACGGCGACGTTGAACAGCCCCTTGGGGGTGTACTTCGCCGCTTCGACGTAGAAGTTCACGGCGGCGGTCGCGGCGGCGGTGTCGAGTGACGGCTGTTCGTCCTCGTCGAACCACCAGGTGTCCTGGGCGGCCAGGAGGGTCGCCATCACGTCGGCGACGGCACCGGTGGCCTTGCCCGGAAGGGTGATGCCCGCCATTCCGTTCTTGCCGTTCAGCGTCCTGGCGGCGGTCAGGATCTCGGGGACGGTTCCCAGCGCGGTGATGCCTGCGGCTTCGAGGACGTCGGTGCGGTAGGCGACCACGATCGTGGAGACGAAGTCGGGAAGGCCGTAGTGCCTGCCGTCGTGCAGGCTCTGGGCCAGCACGTTGGGCACGTAGGAGGAGGACCCCCGGCCCCGCGGGTTGCGCCTGGGGTCGTCGAGCATCGAGTCGATGGGGGCCAGCAGTTCGGCCCTGGCGAACTCGCGCAGCGAACTGGGGTGGAGATAGAGGATGTCGTAGTCGCCGGCGCCGACGAGGGACAGCACCTGCTTGTCGTGGAGGTTCTCGTAGGGGACGGCACTGATGTTGATGTGGCCGCCCGTGACACGGCCCCAGCGGGCGGCGGCCTTCTGCTGGGCGCTCGTCCACGGGTCGCCCGACCAGCGTGACAGGGTGAGGCGCTGACCGGTGAACCGGCCGATCGGATCACCCGGCGCAGCGGGAGCCGCATGGGGACGTGAGGAGCCGTCGGCGCTGCCGCCACAGCCTGGGACCAGGGCCATCGCACCGGCGGCCGCGGCGCCGGCGAGGAAATCACGACGGCCGACGTTCATCGGCTCTGCTCGTTCATGTGCGGTCATCCTCCGAGGGTCGGGCGGGCCCGGCGGCTTCCATGTGCCGCCGGACCCGCCTGAATTCATCCGGTGGTCCGTGTCGGCACGGCGACGGCGTGCGGGGACTGCGGTGTGCCGCCTTCCGCGGCCGAGCGGTAGCCGGCCTCGATGACCTCCAGGCACGCCACCCCGTCGTCGAGGGTGGGCCCGTAGGGACGCCGGTCGGCCAGATAGCGCGCGATGTACGAGGCGACCTCGCGCTTGTAGTGGTGGACGTGCGGGGCCCAACCCGTGTAGTCGTGGGGCTCGTTCGCCGCCGGCTCGATGTGGGGGACGGTCCAGCCTCGGTACAGCTCCGGCTCGCCGGCCCGGTAGACCTCCACCCGGGGGAACGGATCGGTGGCCCGCACGACCAGGCTGCCGCCGGTTCCGTAGATCTCCAGCCAGTTGCGCATGCCGATGTCGGCGGTCATGCTCCAGACGGTCGACATCTCACCGAGCGCCCCGTTCTCGAAGCGCAGCGTGACCGCCGCCACGTCCTCGCCCCGGAGGCCGGGTTTGGCCCGGTTGGCGGTCATCGCCGAGACCGTACGGATGTCGCCGACCAGCCAGCGCAGCAGGTCGATGCCGTGCGAGCCCTCGTCGATCCAGGCTCCGCCGCCCCCGAGTTCGGGGTCGCTCATCCACGCGGCCATGTCCGGGGGGCAGCCGATCTCGGCGATGCCCGCCAGGCCGATCAGGCTGCGGGTCAGCAGCACGTCGCCGAGCGTCCCGCTGTCGACGATGGCCTTGGCCCGGTGAGCCTCCTGGCTGAAGCGGCTGACGAAGGCGGCGGTGCCGTCGACCCCCGCCTCGCGCACGGCATCGGCCATGGCTCGCGCGTCCTGCACACGGGTGGCGACGGGCTTCTCGCAGAAGACGTGTTTGCCGGCCCGTGCGGCGCCCACGACCTGGTCGACATGGCGCGCGTTCTCCGAGTGGACCATCACGATGTCGATGTCGTCGCGTGCTACGAGCTCACGCCAGTCGGTGGTGAAGTCGTCGACGCCCCAGCGCCGTGCGGCGGCACGGCCGCGCTCCTCGTCCTCGTCCGCGATGGCGACGATCCGCGCGCCGGGGATCTCGCTGAGGGCACGGGCGCGGAACTCCGCGTGCACATGCGCCCAGCTGATCATCCCTATGCGTGCTCCGGTGCGGGTCATGATGCGGTGCTCTCCTTCTTGCCGTCGACGGGAGCGCTCGGGGTACGGTCCGGTGCGATGGTCTGACGGATGCCGGTACGGGCGGCCTCGGTCGCCGCTTCCACGACGGCGAGCACCCGCAGACCGACCTCGCCCTCGGACAGGGACGGTTCTCCGGTGCGGAGGCAGTCGACGAAGTGGCGCAGCATGTTCAGGTGTCCGTCGGCCACCAGCCCGGGAATGGGCAGCGGGAAGCTCCAGTCGGATGAGGAGCCGCCGGGAACGCTGTCGCTGACGACCTGGAGCGGTTGCCGGTGCAGATTGTCGATGAGGACACGGCCCTTGGTTCCGAACACCTCGAACCGCGAGTCCATGGCCCCGGTCAGGCTCCAGCTGTCCTCGCACTGGCCGATGACACCGTTGGTGAAGCGGAGGGTCACGACCGCGGTGTCCTCGGCGGACGTGCGGTCGCCCCAGACGTACGTCCCGGTGTCGGCGTAGACGGTGCTGACCCGGCCGCCGGCGAAGTAGCGGCAGAACTCCATGCTGTGCACCGCCATGTCGATCAGTGCGCCGCCCCCGCTGGTCTCCGGATCGAAGAACCAGTCCGAGTGCGGGGCGGCGATCCCTTCGCACGCCTTCACCCGGAAGACGTCGCCGATGCGGCCGGAGTCGACGATCTCCTTGGCCTGCCGCACGGCGGGGATGAAGGGCACGTTCTCGGCGTACAGCAGTCGGGTGCCGGCCTCCCGCGCGGCCGAGAGCATCGCCTCGGCCTCGGACACCGACCGGGCGAGCGGTTTGATGCAGATGACGTCCTTGCCGTGCCGGGCGGCCGCGATGGCGGCGGGGGCGTGGACGGCGGGTGGGGCGACGATGTCGACGACGTCGATCTCGCACTCGCGCAGGGCGGTCTCCAGATCGGTGTACCAGTGCTCGACACCGAACTCCGCGGCCACCCGCGCCGCGGACTCCTTCGACGCGGCCACCACGCAGGTCACCTCGACGTCGCCGAGCAGTCGCAGGGCGGGCAGGTGCATCGCGCGTGCCCACATGCCGGCGCCGACGACACAGACGCGGGTGGTCACAGCGTCACCGTCCGCTTCTCGTCGAGGGAGCGCTGGGCGGCGAGCACCAGAGCCAGCGCGTCACGGGCCTCGGCCGGGGTGGCGGCGGCGCTTCCGTCGGCGCGGCCCGCGACGCGGTCCACGAAGTACTGCTGTTCGCCGGTGTATCCGTAGTCCCAGACCAGGTCCGGGAAGGCCCAGCCCGAGGCGCCGCCCGACGCGGCGACGGCTCTCGGGGTGCGGAACGCCCTCATGGTCTGGCTCTGCACGAGGTCCACTCCCAGTCGGCCCTCGGTGCCGTAGACGTCGACGGTGAAGTTGCCGTGCCCGGCGGTCCACGAGACGTAGAGGCTGGAGACCGCGCCGTTGGTGTGCTTGATCAGGACGGTCGCGTTGTCCGGGCTGTTGTACCGCTTGGCGCCGTCCAGGACGTACGCGCCGCCCTCGGTGTGCACGCTCTGCGCCGGGCCGAACAGCCAGAGGATCAACTCGCCGAAGTGCACGAGTGTGTCGAGGATGACGCCGCCGCCCTTGGCCGGGTCGTAGAACCACTCGTTGGTGGGCTCCCAGCCGAACACCGCCGCCTGCGCCGCCACCGGGTCGCCGAGCGCGCCCGACGCGAGTTGCTGCCGCAGCTGGGCCATGGGTGGTGTGAAACGGAGCATGAAGCCGTGCTGGAGTATCTGCGGCCGGTCCGCCGCGTGCGCGACGACACGGTCGGCCTCGGACAGGGTCAGCGCGATCGGCTTCTGGCAGAAGACGTGCTTGCCCGCCTCCAGCGCGGCGATCGTCTGGTCGGGATGCAGTGCGTTGGGCGAGGCGACGAGGACCGCGTCGATGGTGTCGTCGGCGAGGAGGGCGTCCAGGTCGGGCGCCACCTTCAGGGAGAAGTCCTCGGCGAGGGCGTCCGCCGCCGCCGTGACCGGGTCGGTGCAGGCGGTCAGGCGTCCGCCGTGGACACGCTCGTAGGCGGCGGCGTGCACACGGGCTATGCGGCCGGCGCCGACCAGTGCGACCGAGACGTCCTTGCTCATCCGGCTGCCCCCTGCTCCGTACCGGGGGTGAACGGGAAGGAGACGTGACGGCCTTCGCGTGCGGACTCGTAGGCGGCGAGGATCATCTCCAGCGCCCTGCGGCCGTCCTCGGCGTCGGGCACCGGCGGTGTGTCGTTGCGGATGGAGTCGGCGAACGCGACCAGGAGATCGCGGTAGCAGGCCTCATAGCGCTCCTCGCCGACCAGGTCGAGGTACTGGCGGCCCTCCCAGGGGGAGACCGTTCCCTGGATCTCGATCTGCGGGCTCTTCTGGTAGTGCAGTTCGACCTCCCCGCGGGTGCCGCTGAGGGAGGCGTGGTCGGGGCTGGAGAGCGGGCCGAAGTAGTCGGCCGCGTGCCAGGTCGACTCGACCGTGACGATCGCGCCGTTCTCCAGGGTGTACGTCGCGATCCCGTAGTCCTCCACGGGGAGGTCGGGGTAGGTCAGATCGCCGATGTGCGCGCTGACCTTCACCGGTTCGCTCTTGAAGAACCAGCGGAAGAAGTCGGTGAAGTGCACGCCGTGATCGAGGAATCCACCGCCGCCGCCCTTGACCGGATCGGCGTACCAGCCCTGGCTTTCGGCGCCCGGGTGGTCCTTGATCGCGCCGA
Organism: Streptomyces sp. NPDC026672; assembly: GCF_040638185.1. Classification (NCBI taxonomy): domain Bacteria; kingdom Bacillati; phylum Actinomycetota; class Actinomycetes; order Kitasatosporales; family Streptomycetaceae; genus Streptomyces; species Streptomyces sp. NPDC026672. The sequence continues at coordinate 41,319 of NZ_JBEZXS010000026.1, read as the reverse complement.
CGGGGAAGCGGATCGAGTAGAAGCCGGACCGCAGTTCGCCGACCGCGCCGTTCTCCACCGCGTTGTACGCCTTGCGGTAGACGGGGAGGTAACGCAGCAGGTAGGCCAGCATGACCTTGACCTGCCGGCCCGCGGCGACGATCCGGTCGGCGTCCTCCAGGGTCGTGGAGATCGGCTTGTCGAGCAGCACGTGCTTGCCGTGACGGGCCGCCAGTTCCACGTGGTCGGCGTGGGCGGAGGTGTACGAGGTGACGATCACCGCGTCGATGTCGTCCCGGCCGATGAGCTCCGCGTAGTCGGCCGTCCAGTCCCCGCCGCAGTACTCGGCGGCGAAGCCCTTGGCCAGGTCCTCCCGCTCGTCGGCGACGGCGACCAGCGTCATGCCGTCGAGGCCGCGCCGCAGGAAGTCCGCGAAGGGGTAGGCGTGGTAGTGGTTGTGCAGCCCCACGATGCCTATGCGTAATGGCTTCAACGAAGAATCCTTCCATAGAGCTGATTTGCAGCAGGTCAGACCCATGAAATGTACGCAACCGTTTGAGCGCGTAGGGATTTTTTACCTCAGCGAAACGAGCCGCACAAGACGCTCGACGCGTTGGGTTACCAGCTCGTCGGGGTGACTCTGGGGGCTGCGATACAGTTGGTGAGCAAACGGTTGAGTGAACTCCATACAAGGTGGGATCGCGTGCGTGAGAAGACCGCACAGGCTGCGGGGGGCGCGGGCGCCGGCAGCCCGACCATCAAGGACATCGCGGAGCTGGCGGGGGTCACGGCGGGGACCGTCTCCCGGGTCGTCAACGGCCGACCAGGCGTCGGGGCGGCGACCCGCGCGCGGATCGAGAAGCTCGTCGCCGAGCACGGTTACCGCATCAACTCCAGCGCGCGCCAACTCTCCACGGGCCGCAGCCACACGATCGCCATGGTCTTCCCGCAGCACGCGTCGGAAGTGGTGATGCACCCCGTCTATCCGGAGCTGCTCGGCGCGGTGGGCGACGCGGCCGAGGCCGCCGACCACGACCTGCTGCTGGTCACCGTGGCGGCGCCCGACAAGCTGGAGCGGGCCGTCGACGCCATGATCCGGCGCCGTATCGACGGGGCGATCCTGCCCGCCGCGGGTTCGCGCGACCGGGTGCGCACCGCGCTGTCCAAGGCCAGGATCCCCACCGTGACCATAGGCCACCGCACCACGGTCAGCGGGAGCGCATGGGTCGACACCACCCACGACCTGGCCGCGGAGGAACTGACCGCACGACTCATCCGGGCGGGATACCGGCGGCTGCACATGCTGAACGGCCCGGAGCACGTGTCGGCGTGCGTACTGCGCTCGCGCGGTTTCTGGCGGGCCGTCGAGGACGCCGGGGGCGCGGTCGAGGATGCCGGGAGCGCGGTCAAGGACGACGGGAGCACGGTCGAGGCAGCCGGGGGCACGGTCGAGGCCGCGGAGGAATCACACGTGCCGTTCGACACCGCCCCGGCACGGGACGCGGCGCTCGATCTGCTGTCCGCACGCCTGCGACCGACCGCCGTCGTCGCCGGCTCGGACCTGATCGCCTCCGCCGTGCTGGACGCCGCCCGGCAACTGTCCCTGCGCGTTCCGGAGGACCTGGCGGTGACCGGCTTCGACGACCAGACGCTCGCCCGGCACACCACGCCCCAACTCACCACGGTGCGGGCGCCCTTGCGCGAGATCGGCGCCGCGGCGGTACGGATCCTGCTGGCCGAGATCGGCAACACGTCGGACCGACGGCGAAGGATTCTCCTGCCGGCCGAGGTCGTCGTCCGCCAGTCGACGCCACCGGGCTACTGAGCGGTCGCGGTCGGGCACAAATAACAGGACTTATATAAGCACTGTTACGATGTGTCTCATGGCCGACGATCGAGCACTCGACCCGACACAGCAGAGCCTCTGGCGCCCCCTCCGTCTGCTCCAGGCGTCCTTGGACGCCGACATCGCCCAGGTCTACTCCGAGCAGCAGGTCGACGGGCTCAAGCCCAGCTTCGTCATGGAGCTGCTCCGACTCCACGCCCGTGGCCCCATGACCATCGCGGAACTGGCCGAGTCGGTCCAGCGCACGCATTCGGCGCTCAGTCAGAAAGTCGCCGCGATGCGCAAGGCCGGCTGGGTCCAGACCGTCGTGGGCGACGACGCACGCACCAGGAAGGTGACGCTCACCGACAAGGCTCGCGATGTCGTCGGTCGCCTGGCGGCCGAATGGCGGGCCACCGAGGCCGCCCTCGCCGACCTGGAGGCCGAGATCCCCTACCCGCTCTCCCAGGTCGTCACCGATATCGAACGGGCCCTGGAGCACAGGAGTTTCCACGACCGGATCGCCGAGAAACTGGCCGAGGATCCCGCGTGGGGATGAGACACACGCTGATCGACGTGACGCCGTTACGGTCGTCACCGCCGTTCCGGCGTTTGTGGATCGGCCAGACCCTGTCCGGTTTCGGCGGCCAGATGACACTCGTCGCCGTGATGTTCCAGGTCTGGCAGACGACGAGGAGCACCACGTGGACGGGCGCCGTCGGGCTGGCACAAGCGATTCCCCTCGTCGTGCTGGGCCTGTTCGCCGGATCGCTCGTCGACCGAGTGGACCGCCGCAGGTTCTATCTGCTCACGACCACGGGCCAGGCCGGGTGTTCGCTCCTCCTCGCACTCCAGGGCTTCCTCGGGCACGCTCCTGTCGCCGGTGTACTCGGGCTCGTCGCGCTCCAGTCCTGCTTCGGCGCGGGCGGCGGCCCCGCCTCACGCACCTTCATTCCGCACCTCCTGCCCAAGCACCAACTGGCCGCAGGACTGGCGCTGAGACGGATCGCGTTCCAGGGCGCCATGCTGCTCGGGCCCGCGCTGAGCGGAGTGATCGTGGGAGGGCCGGGAGTCGGCGCCTGCTATCTGATCGACGCCCTGACCTTCATCGCCGCGCTCCACGGTGCGTTCGGCTTGCCGCGGATGAACCCCGGGGACGAGCCCGCGCGGCCCGGCTTGCGCGGGGTGCTGGACGGTCTGGCCTTCCTGGCCCGCACCCCCGTCATCCGTGGGGCCCTGCTCACCGACGTGGCCACCACCGTGCTGTCGATGCCCCTCAGCCTGTTCCCCCTGATCAACGCCGAACGATTCGGCGACAACCCCCGAACCCTTGGTCTGTTCCTCACGGCCATCGCCGTCGGTGGTGTTGCCGCGTCGCTCTTCTCCGCGACGTTCACCCGGTTCCCCCGCCCCGGCCTGGTCATGCTCGGCGGATCGGCAACGTGGGGCGCGTCGTTGACGCTGTTCGGCTTCTCGCCCAACCCTTGGGCCGGTCTGGCCTTCCTCGCCATGGCCGGCGCCGCCGACACCGTCTCCGTCGTCTCCCGGAGCACCGTCGTCCAGATGCACACCCCGCACGATCTGCTCGGCCGCGTCAGCGCCGCTGAACAGATCGTCGGGCAGGCCGGCCCCGACATCGGCAACATGCGCGGCGGACTCGTCGCAGACGCCACCTCGGGAGCGGCAGCCCTCATCAGCGGTGGCCTGCTGTGCCTCGGCTCCGTTCTCGCGGTGGGCATGACGACGGCAGACCTGCGGAGGTCCTCCGCGGCGTCCTGTCCCGACACAGCCGCAGTGGGCCCATGAGCCGGCGAGAACGACCCGAGATGGGTGTCGCCGGTCCGGAGCGGGATCGGCCGGGGCCGGCGGGTGCCGGGTGAGAAGACGATCACTCTTCGGGAAGGACGCGCCGGACGGGGGCGCTCCGACGCCGAAGACTGACGGGCCGACCCCGCCACTGATCATGTTGATGCATTGCTCTTGTTGTTGCAAGCTATTCGCAATAGTGGCTTAGGGTGTTCCAGACGATCACTCACCCGGAAAGGGGACGTGCCTGATGGGCACCTACGCGCTTCCCGACCTGCCCTACGACTACGCCGCGCTGGAACCGGCCATCACCGGGCAGATCCTGGAACTGCACCACGCCAAGCACCACGCCGCCTACGTCAAGGGCGCCAACGACACCCTCGAACAGATCGCCGAAGTCCGCGACAAGGACCAGATCACGCCCACCTCGCTGGTCGGCCTGGAGAAGACCTTCGCCTTCAACCTCTCCGGCCACGTCCTGCACTCGATCTTCTGGCAGAACCTCTCCCCCGACGGCGGCGACCGTCCCGACGGCGCCCTCGGCGACGCCATCGACGAACACCTCGGCGGCTTCGAGCAGTTCAAAAAGCAGCTCACCGTCGCCACCAGCGGCGTCCAGGGCTCCGGCTGGGGCGTACTCGCCTGGGAACCCCTCGGCAAGCGCCTGATCGTGGAACAGGTCTACGACCACCACGGCAACGTCGGCCAGGGCAGCACCCCGCTGCTGGTCTTCGACGCCTGGGAGCACGCCTACTACCTGCAGTACAAGAACGTCCGCCCCGACTACGTCACCAAACTCTGGGACCTCGTCAACTGGGAAGACGTCGCCGCCCGGTTCACCAAGGCGGCCAACGTCTGACCGGCAGTACCACAGAACCACAACGGGCCGGGAAGCCCCAACGCCTCCCGGCCCGCCCCACGACACCGGGCAGAGGTACTGAAAGCAGAGGTACTGAAAGCCGAGGTCGTCATCGCTTGCCATTCAGGACAGGAGCTGACCCAACTCACGCCTAACATCGCTGCCTCCCACCGACATCAGCGAGAGGACCGAGATGCCCGAGCAGACCAGCGCCGCGCCCGAGGGCTACACCACCGTTGCGCCCTGGGTCGTCACCGACGACACGGGGGCCTTCCTCGACTTCGTGGCCCAGGCGTTCGGCGGTGAGGAACTGGGGCGGGTGTCGACCGAGGACGGCTTGATCGGTCACGGTGAGATCCGAGTCGGCGACACCGTCGTGTTGGCCTTCGACCGACACGCGGACTGGCCCGTCATGCCGAGCCTGCTGCGCGTTTTCGTCGCCGACGCGGACGAGGCGTTCTCACAGGCCGTCGCGGCCGGCGGCCATGTCGTCACTCCCCTCGCCGACGACGCCTTCGGGCAGCGCGGAGGGCGTATCAAGGACCCCTTCGGCAACATCTGGTGGGTGGTCGGCCGCGTTGAGGACGTCTCCGAGGGTGAGATGTGGAAGCGGCTGCAGGATCCCGTGTACGCCGAGGTCATGCGCGTGGCCCAGGAGACCCTCGACGCCGAGCTCAGCGGTCGAGACCACGGGCGCAGCAGTGCACCCGTCAGGACAACCAGCTGACCCAGGTGTCGGGGTTCGTATGCGTCAGGCCGGTGGTCGTACTCACCATGGGTGCACCCTGGGTGGCTACGACCTCTCGCACACCGCGGTTTCTCGTCGGCCGGCGAACACTGGACGGGCCTGTCGTCCCTTACTCGATCGCACCGCGCTTGGTACGTATCAGCGCTGCTCAGTGCCGTACGCGAGGAGGCTTTCGGCGGTGTCGGCGATGGAGTCCTCGACGGGGCGCGCCTTCCACCCCAGGAGCCGTTCTGCCTTGGCTCCGGTGGCGTCGAAGTCCTGGCCGAGCTGGGGTCGAATCAAGCGCAGGTGCGGGTTGAACCGGCTGAGCAGGCGGGCGATCGGCAGCGGCAGCTCACGGGTCGGTGCCTTCGCGGCACGGTCGCCGAGACGCGCGCGCAGGATACGGGCGACCTCCACCATGCGCAGGCTCGGACCCGCGGAGGCCAGCCAACGCTCACCGGCTGCCGCCGGGTCGGTCATGGCCCGCAGATGGAGGTCGGCGACGTCGCGGACGTCGACCCAACTGCTGCCGAACGGCGGGCAGACGGGCACGTCCCCGTTCAGCATGCTGCTGATGGTGCGCAGCGAGGGCGGGTCGTCGGGGCCGAGAACCGGACCGAGCACCCCGACCGGGTGCACGGCCGCGAGTTCGAGGCCGTTGCCCTCCTCTGCGATGAACTTCCAGGCGGCACGCTCGGCGAGGGTCTTGGACCGCTGGTACGGCGGGATGTCGGCGTCGACGTTGGTCCAGTCCTCCTCGGTGAAGGGAGTGGAGCGGCGCGGGTGGCCGTATCCGATCGCGCCGAAGGCGCTGGTGAGCACCACCCGCCGTACCCCCGCGTCGCGGGCGGCGCGCAGGACACGCAGCACACCGTCTCGGGCGGCGGCCACCATCGCCTGCTCGCTCTCCGGTGCGGTGCGCAGGGTCGGGGAGGCGACGTGGAGGACGTAGTCGCATCCAGCGACTGCCTCTGCCCAGCCGTCGTCGCTCTGCAGGTCGGCCCTGACGACCGTCAGACGTGCGTCGTCGAACTGCTCGGCGGCGTGCAGTTGTTGCCGCAGAGCGGGCTCGCGCCGCAGGTTGCGTACGGTGGTGCGCACGTCGTGGCCGGCTTGGAGCAGGGTGAGGACGCACCAGCTTCCGATGAATCCGGTCCCGCCGGTGACGAGTACCTGTGCCATTTCGGGGCTCCTTGGGTCTGGGGGTGGCCTGCGCGGCGTTCACACGCGGCAGGTCGATGCAGGTGGGGGTGACGAGTGCTGGGGCGTGACGTCCGGGCCGGTGGTGCCGAGCTCGACGTACCGCATGGGGGTGCCGTTCGGTTGTCGAGGCGTCCTAGGAGGCGGGCACGGCGGCTTCGCGGCGCAGCAGCAGGGCGGTGCTGAGGGCCGCGACGGCGAAGATGGCGGCCGAGGTCCAGTAGGCGGTGGTGTAGCCGTGGACGGCTGCTGCGGCCGACAGCGTGGCGGTGGACCGATGGTCGGAGACATGGCTGGTGAGGTAGCCGGCGGTGGCGGATGCGGCGATGGCGTTGAGGACGGCCACGCCGATCGAGCCGCCGACCTGCTGGAAGGTGCCGACCAGGGCGGAGCCGACGCCGGCGTCCTCGGGCAGCAGGCCGCGGGTGGACAGCGCCGTGCTGATGGGGAAGAACAGACCGAGGCCGAAACCGAGCACGATGATCGCCGGCAGCATGTCGGCGGCGTAGTTCGAGTTCGAGTCGAGACGCGTCAGCCACAGCACGGCGAGGGTCGCGAGGAGCAGCCCGGCGGGCATCACGGCCTTGGAGCCGAAGCGGCGGTTCAGGCGCGGCCCGAGGACGACTCCGGCGGTGATGAGGGCCACGGGCTGCGGCAGGAAGGCGACCCCCGTCTTCAACGCGCTCCACCCGAGGACGCCTTGCAGGTAGTAGGCGCTGAACAGCACTACGCCGAACAGGCTCGCGGTGCCCACGAAGATGCCGACGAGACCGCCGACGCGGTCGCGGTCGCGCAGCACGCGCAGCGGCAGCAGCGGGTGGGCGACCCGGGACTGGAGGAGGACGAACAGGGCGAGCAGGACCGCACCCGCGATGAGCGGGGCGACGGTCCAGAAGTCACCCCAGTGGTGCTCGCCGGCGTTGGTGAAGCCGTAGACGATGCCGACGAGGCCGGCCGAGACGGTCAGGGTGCTCGGCAGGTCGATGCGGGCGACACCGGTACGCCCCCGAGGTGCGAGAAGGACGGCGAAGAGGATCGCGGGGATCGCGAAGAGGATGTTGATGTACATCGCCCAGCGCCAGGACAGGTACTCGGTGAGCACACCGCCGAGGATGAGGCCCACCGAGGCGCCGGCCACACCGATCGCGCCGAAGATGCCGAACGCGCGCGCCCGGTCGGGCCCGCTCGGGAAGGTCGTGGTCACCGTCGCCAGGGCCGCTGGCGCCAGCAGTGCGGCGAACACGCCCTGGACGGCGCGGGCGACGATCAGCACGGCGAAGGTCGGTGCCGCTCCTCCGACGGCGGAGGCGAGCATGAAGCCGATCAGGCCGATGACGAGCACGTTGCGCCGCCCGATCCGATCGGCCAGGCGTCCGCTGAGGAGCAGCAGGCCGGCGAAGGCGACCGTATAGGCGGTGAGCACCCAGGAACGGCTGGCCGCGCTGAAGCCGAGGTCGGCCTGCGCCGAGGGAAGGGCGATGTTCATGATCGTCGCGTCGAGCGTGACCATGATCTGCGCCAGCCCGAGGCCGGCGAGCAGCCACCAGCGACGAGCCGGCGCCGTGGCGACGCCTGCCGCGCTGTCGGCGGGAGCGGTGGTGTCTGTCATGCGAGGTCTTTCATCCATGGGGCAAGGCCGCGAAGTGCCAGGCACTGGCGGCGTCTCCAGCCGGGCGGTCCTGATAGAGTCATGTGATGCGGAGGATGCTCCGCAAGTAATTCCAAACTAGCGGAGGATCATCCGCGAGTCAAACGAAGGCAGAATTCAGTCATGAGCGAGGAGACACAGACCGGCTACGGCACCCAGCGCAAGGCGGCCGCGCGCAACCGTGTGGCGATCATCGAGGCAGCACACCAGCTACTGGGGGAAAACCCCCTCGTACCGCTCAGCGACGTCGCGAAGCACGCCGGCGTCGGCATCGGGACGCTCTATCGGCACTTCCCGACCCGCAACGAACTGATCGTCGCCGCCTACCAGCACGACGTCGACCAACTGGTCAGCAGGGCCGACGAGGTACTCAGCCGCTGCACTTCGGCGAAGGCCGCCTTCATCGAGTGGTTCGAGACCCTCGCCGGTTACATCCGCCGCAAGCACGGCCTCGGCGACGCGCTGCACTCGGCCGCCGCCCAGAAAGTCGTCGCGGAGGCCTGGGGCCCGGCGAGCGAGGCCGTCGGCAGGCTCGTCGACGCCTGCGTCGCCGAGGGCACCATCGCGCCCGGCCACGACCCGGCCGACCTCATCATGCTGATGAGCTTCCTGTGGCGCGTCGCACCCAACGACGACGGGGTCGCCCAGGGCCGACGGCTGATCGCCACGGTCTTCAACGGGATCCAGACGGAGCCGCAGAGCCTCTAGCGTGAAGCGCTCCAGCGCGATGCGCCGGACATCGCGGGCTTGAGTCGCTTGCTGGTTTGCGGTGGCTGTGGCCGGCGGAGCGACTTTGGTGAGCTGGTCGGAGTGAAGTGGGCATGGAAACGGGGGTACTTGCCCTGTCGAAGACCGTGGTGCGGCGGCTTCGGTCCGCCGGACCTCGGCTGCACCTGGCCGCCACCACAGCAGGGACTGCGGCCAAGTGCCCGACACCGCTTGCATGTTGCCGGGGGCTACCCCCACCTTTCCCCGTGGCATCAACGACACCACTGATCGGGTGGCTGCCGGATGTCCTCCAGCTCGGTGACGGACGAAGAATTCTGCGTGTCCGAACACAACCGCAGCATTTTTCCCAGGGATCACTCATGGCGCGTCTCCACCTTTCCGGCCGACACATGCACCGCGCGATGTCCGGCATCACCCTGCTGGCGGTCACCGCCGGTGTCCTCACGGCGTGCAGCGACGAGGGCTCCTCCGCGTCCGCCTCGACCTCCTCGGCACACGTTGCGGCGGAGACGAAGCTGCACATGGTCGAGAACAACGGTCACCGCCTCGCCTTCCACGTCACCGACGGGAGCGGCCCCGTCATCGTCCTGGACGCAGGCGGCGGCGAGGGCTCCTCGTACTGGAAGGACATCGTCACCGAGCTCCACACGGCCACCGGCGCCGAGATCATCACCTATGACCGGGCCGGACTGGGCCGGAGCGAGGCGGTCGCCGGACCGTGGCAGGTGAAGAGCGCCGTCAGCGACCTGAAGACGGGTCTGGAGAAGCTCGGGGTGACCAAGGACGTGATCCTCGTGTCCCATTCGCAGGCAGGCGAGATCGCCACCTACCTCACCAAGGAGAACCCCGGGCTGGTGTCCGGCTCCGTGCTGGTCGACGCGAGTCTGCCTCCGCTGTACACGGACGAGGAGATCGCCCGCATCGTCGCCGCCAACCAGCCCGCGGTCGACGCCGCGAAGAAGGACCCTTCCAACCCGCAGAACATGCAGCTGATCTCCACGGCGGAGAGCTACGTCCCGATGCACAAGGCGTACCACCAGATCGCGTGGCCCGACGCCGTCCCCGCGACCGTCATCGTGTCGGAGAAGACCCCCTTCGACGGATCGCCCGAGGACGCCCAGCGCTGGCGGGACGCCGCGGCGACGTTCGTACGACAGGGGCCGAACCGGACCCTCGTCACCGCGGAGGGCAGCTCGCACGACGTACCGAAGGACCGCCCCGCCCTCGTACTCAAGGAGATCGAGAAGATGGCGAGCACACAGAGCTGACACGGCGACCTCCGGGGCCACGCAACGTGAACCCACCGCGGAGGAGAGCAGGCTCAGCACCAGGATGTCGCGGGCGTCCTGGGTTGCCGACGGCACTAGGGTCCGCCTTCAAAGATCGCTAGGTGGTGGATCACGGTCAAGTGCGCCGACATGAACTCCGGACCGGCATCACCTGGCGTAACCTGCCCGAACGGTACGGGCCCTGGAAGACCGTCTACACCCGCTTCCGCCGCTACCCGCTGGAAGGCGTCTTCACCCGCGCCCTCCAGCAGATCCGGGCCCAGGCCGACACGGCCGGCGACACCGACTGGCTGGTACAGATCGACTCCACCATCGTCCGGGCCCACCAGCACGCCGGCGCCACCGGCCGAAAAGGGGGCGGCACCGGCGGGAGGAACCGGACGATCACGCCTTCGGCCGATCCCGAGGCGGCCTGACCAGCAAAATCCACCTCGCCTGCGATGGCCGGGGACGACCGCTGGCCATCCTCCTCAGCCCCGGCCAACGGCATGACGGCGTCTGCGCCCAGCCGTTGCTGGAACGCATCCGGGGACCCCGTACGGGTCTCGGCCGACCCCGCTGCCGTCCCGACCACGTGGTGGCCGACAAGGCTTACAGCTCCTGCGGACTCCGTTTCTACCTGCGCAAACGCGGAATCGGCCGCACCGTCCCGGAGAAGATGGACCAGCAGCGCCACCGTCGTAACCGGGGCCGCTGCGGCGGTCGGCCACCAGGCTTCGACCGCGAGATCTACCGGCGCCGCAACGCTGTCGAGCGGTGTTTCAACGCGCTCAAGCACTTCCGTGGCATCGCGACGAGATACGACAAGACCGCGTTGGTGTGGTCGATGCTCGTGCGGGTTGTGTCGTCCACCTGCACCCGGAGCTCACGTGAGCAGGGTAGCGGCCCGGCCATCCCCGCTACAGCCACTCCGTCCCGCCTCCGCGGGCGTTCTCGCAGACATTCCAAGATGTTCCACACGTCAAGTTGAAATGTATGCCGTCATGCATAATATGGAGGGTGTGGCGCTGAGACGCTTCGCACTGGCACCGAGAATCTGCCAGGGACGACGGGTGGACCGAGTGCCCGTTCGCGGTCTCGGCTCTCGATTGCCTGCGCCTGTTCGAGATCGAGGACGGCGACTTCGTACGGGCGTGGATCTACCCGAAACCGCGTAGTTCACGACCTTGCGAGCGCCACGCGGCGACCGGGGCCCGTCGCCATGTGCGTCCGTTCCACCAGCACCATCCGCAGTCCACAACGAGGAGATTCGTCATGTCGTCCGTACTCATCACCGGCGCGTCCAAGGGCATAGGCCGTGCCATCGCCGTCGAACTGGCGAGCCGGGGCCATCGGGTCATCGCGACCGCCCGCCAGCCGGAATTGCTGGCCGACCTTCCTGTCGACCAGCGGTTGAGGCTGGACGTGACCGACCAGGACAGTGTCGACCAGGCCGTCCAGGACGCCGGCGAGATCGATGTCATGGTCAGCAACGCCGGCGCGACCGTCCGCGCACCACTCGAGAGTGTTCCGCTCTCCGAGGTCGAGAGCCTGTTCCAGCTCAACACCCTGGGTGCATTGCGGGTGGCCCAGGGCGTGTTGCCGCAGATGCGGAAGCGGGGCGCGGGCCGGCTGGTGTTCGTTTCCAGCATCCAGGGTCGGCTGGTGCTGCCGATCATCGCCCCGTACGGCGCCAGCAAGTGGGCGTTGGAGGCCATCGCTGAGGGGCTGGCTCTGGAGGCGGGCCACTTCGGCGTCAAGGTGAGCATCGTTCAGCCCGGTGCGGTCGCCACCGACGGCGCCGCAGGGGCGAAGTCCTTCTTCGCCGCCGACGACCCCTACCTCCCGCTCCTCAAGCAGCTCGGCGCCCTGCGCGGCGAGGTCGTCACCCCGGAAGAGGTGGCCTCCGTGGTAGCCGACACGATCGAGCGGCCCGAGCCGCCGCTGCGCGTGCCCGTCGGCGCGCCGGCCGAGCGGCCCCTGAAGGCCCGCAAGGAGGCTCCCGAGGACAAGCCATTCTTGCCGGTCGAGCTCGAGTGGTAGCAGTCGGCGTGTTTCGACCATGGTGGATCCGAAGGGAATATCAATGATTGAGGAAACAGGCCACACCACGTTCGGGGACGTGGAGGTCGCTCGCGTGAACGAATGGCAGGGCAAGCTTTTCACCCGTGGTGACCTGCTGCCCGAGTCCAACCGGCAGGACTGGGAGGCGCAGCGCTCATGGCTGGAACCCGACTGGTGGGCACCGGAGTCGGAGGATGCCTGGTTGACCTCACAGAGCTTCCTCATCCGCAGCGGCGGCCAGACTGTCCTGCTCGACTCCGGCATCGGTAACCACAAGGTCGGGCGCGGCGCACCGCCCTTCAACGGTCTGGACACCGCTTATCTGGACGAGCTCGCCGCCCTCGGTGTCCGGCCCGAGGACGTCGATCTGGTGATCAACACACACCTGCACCCGGACCACATCGGCTGGAACACGGTCCTGGACGACGGAGAGTGGCGTCCCACCTTCCCGAATGCGACCTACCTGCTGCCGAAGGCCGACTTCGACCACCTGTCAGACATGGCGAAGGCCGGCGACGCACCGGACCCGTTCGGGTTCGCAACCGCATTCCTGGACAGTGTCATGCCCGTCGCGGAACATGCGAAGACGCAACTGTGGGACGGTGACGAACACATCATCAACGACGCTCTCCGCCTGGTCGCCAGCCCTGGCCATTCACCTGGAGCCTGCGTTCTGACTGTCACGTCACAGGGCCAGAACGCTCTGTTCGCCGGCGACCTCGTGCATCACCCGATGCAGATCCTGGCCCCACGACAGCAAAACACCCTCGATGCCGACGGCATGCTTGCCGCACAGTCCCGGCTGCGCCTTCTGAACTGGGCGACGGAAAACGTGGCGCCCGTCTTCGGCGCTCACTTCCCGGGCGCCCGCGGGGCCAACATCAGTCGCGCCGGCAGCACGTTCCGCATCGACTCATGGACATCCATGTAAGCATGGCAGCGCCGCCATCCTCGCCTCCGCGACACCCAGGGGAGCGAGGGGCGGCGTACATGGGCGAGTGCGTTCGGCTGGTGATACTTCGTAATGGAGTCCGAACACACACCGGGTCGTTGAGCAGCGGAGTTTACGGAGGAGTCGCCAGGACTCAAGGGTGGCGACGGCCTCCTGCTCGACCGAGGCTCAGATCTTCGCTTGGGACTGGTTGACGGACTGTCGGCCGGCGGACAGCTTGTCCCATCGGCCGCGGTACGGGTGACGCCAGCGCGAGCCTTGGGGTTCCCGGCCTCACCGCGCACCGGGCACTGACCGTCAGCGAGGATGGCCCGACCCGGCTCGGACCCGGCTCGTCGGCCGACCGAACGGTGCTGGTGCAGGGCAGCGCCGGAGCAGTGGGCAATGCCGCAATCCAGTTGGCCGTCCGGGCCGGTGCCCACGTGATCACGACCATCAGCAGTGACGCCAAGGCCCAGCCGGCTCGATCAGCCGGTACCGATGAGGTCGTCGATTACACGCTGGGCAACGTGGCCGAGCGGGTGCGGACGCTGGCGCCGAAGGGCATCGACATCGTGGTCGAAGTTGCTCCGGCCGCGAACCTCGCCACCGACCTCGCACTGGTCAAATCCCGTGGCACGGTGGCGATCTACGCCAACGACGGCGGCAATCAGCTGGACCTGAACGTCGCCGCAGCCATCGCCTCGAACGCCCGTCTGCAGTGGGCGATGCTCCCTGCGACAGGCGCGGCAGAACTCCGAGTCGCCGGCAACGACCTGACCGATGCGGTCGCCGCTCGCGCTTTCGACGTGGGCCTGGAACACGGCCTGCCACTGCATCACTTCTCGCTCGACCAGGCCGCCGAAGCACACTCCGCAGTCGAGTCCGGAGCAGTCGGCAAGGTTATGCTCGACGTGAGCGAGGCCTGACCTTCCGGGACATGCCCGCCGCGTGATCGGCCAGGGCTGCCTTCACCGCGTCGTAAGGGGCGGAACTGCGACGGGCACGGGAGGTGATCATCGCTCCCTCAACCCCGGCGACCACGGCGTCGGCGAGAGAACGGGCCGCTGCTTGGTCGACACCGAAGGCGATGAAGTGGAACGCGAGCCGGTCGATCATCTCCGAGAACGCTCGGCGACCGGTCTCGCCGACCTCGGCGGACTCCTGCGCCGCGCCTTCGGTCACAAGAGGTGCGATCGCACAGCCCCGTGAGAAGTCACTGGCCATCATGCCTTCGCGGCCGAGGTCGACGTATCGTTCGACGAATTCGACCGCAGAACCTGCCTGTTCCGCCGCGCGGTCGATGATCTCGACCTGCTCGTGTGCGTGCGCGTCGGCTGCCTCCCTTGCCAGTTGGGTCTTGCCATCGGGGAAATGGAAGTACACCGAGCCGCGTGGCGCCCCGCTGAGCTCGAGCACGTCAGAGAAGGCCGTCGCACGGTATCCCCGCTCCCGCATGAGCTGCTTGGCCGCCTGCACCATCCTTTGCTTGGCATCCGAACGCGCCGCCACTCCGCCCACCTCCAGCAGTTACATGTATGCCAGTATGCATACTAACAGCTCCGAGGGGAAAGCCGTTGGCGCGAGGCGGCCGCGCAAGTCCTGAGTGGGATCACCGTCGGCGGCGTCGGCGTGATCTGCCACCCGGCACCCGCACCGTCCTCGCGACTCCAGCGGAGACGACTGGTCTATTCTTGTGTTACGGTGCAGCCATGGCAGTCACCAAGGTGGAAACGCGCCGGAGTCTCCTGGACACCGCACGGCGGATCGTCGTGGCCAAGGGATATGCGGCGGTCGGCATCAACGAGATACTTGCCGAGGCCGGCGTACCCAAGGGGTCGTTCTATCACTACTTCGACTCCAAGGACGCCTTCGGTGAGGCGATGATGAAGAGCTACTTCGACGACTACTTCACCACCATGGACGGCATCGCCGCCCAGAAGGAGAAGAGCGCCGCGGAGCGCCTGACGGAGTACTGGCGGTACTTCTACGACACACAGGTCAAGGACGACTGCCAGGGCGGCTGCCTGGTCGTCAAGCTGGGCGCGGAGATCGCCGACCTCTCCGAGGCCATGCGCATTACGACGAAGGCCGGGACCACGGCGATCATCGACCGGCTGGAGCGGATGATCGCCGACGGCCTCGCGGACAGCTCGGTGTCCGCCGACGACAGCCCCCGCGCACTGGCCGAGTCCCTCTACGGCCTGTGGATCGGCGCGAGCATGATGGCGAAGATCCACGGCCACCCCGGCCACCTGGACCGGGCGATGGCCGTCACCCGCCAGGTCCTGCACATCTGACCCGAACCCCGCAGTCCGCGGCACACCAGCCGCGGGGTGGCGGCGCAAGCAAAGGAGTAGACCGGTCCAATAGAGTAGACCGGTCTAGAAACAAGGAACCGTCATGACCACTGATCTCACCCGTTCAGACGCGACCGAACTCGCGGAGCTGATCCGCGCCAGGAAGGTCACCTCCGTCGAGGTGGTGCAGGCGCACCTCGACCGCATCGAAGCCGTCAACCCGCAGCTCAACGCCATCGTCACGCTCGCCGACGGCGCGCTGGAGGCCGCGAAGGCCGCGGACGAGCAGCTCGCGGCCGGTGTGAAGGTCGGGCCGCTGCACGGCGTGCCCTTCACGGCCAAGGACTCGTTCGACACCGCCGGGGTGCTCACCCAGCGCGGCTCACCGATCTTCGCGGGCCGTGTCCCGGAGACGGACGCCACCAGCGTGGCGCGCATGAAGGGCGCCGGCGGCATCCTCCTGGCGAAGACCAACCTCCCGGAGTTCTCGTTCTGGGTCGAGTCCGACAACCTCCTGACCGGCAGAACGAACAACCCCTGGGACGTCAACCGCTCGTCCGGCGGTTCGAGCGGCGGCGAGTCGGCGGCGATCGCAGCCGGTATGTCGCCCATCGGACTCGCGAGCGACCTGTCCATCTCGGTACGCGGACCGGCCGCCGACACCGGTGTCGTGTCGTTCAAGCCGACGCACGGGCGCATCCCGATGACGGGCCTCTGGCCGCGCGAACCGCGCCGCAACTGGCACGTCGGCCCCATGGCCCGCAGCATCCGCGACCTGGTCCTGGCCTACTCCGTACTGGCCGGTCCCGATGGCGCCGACGGCTTCTCCACCACCCCGCCCGAGTTCGACACCGGCCTGGGCGCCTCCCCCGACCGCCCCGTGCGCGTGGGCTGGCTCACCGACTCCGGACTGGGTCCGACCGACGCAGAGGTCGCGGCAACCGTCCGGGCGGCTGCCGAAGCCCTCCGGACCGCGGGAGCCAAGGTCGACGCCGTGCACATATCCGCCCTTGAGCGGGACAACGCCCTCGACATCTGGACCAAGCTGGCCGTCATGGAGGTCAAGCCGGCCTTCGACAAGGTCACCAAGGGCCACGAAGACCAGATGTTCACCTATTCCAAGTTCCTGGCCGACCTGCCCGACACGTCAATGGAAGACTTCATCGACGCCGAGCAGGGCATCGAGCGGATCCGGGACGGCTTCGCGGAGTACTTCCACAAGTACGACATCCTGCTGCTCCCGGTGACCACGATCCCCGCCCACGAGCACCAGCTCGGGGAGTTCACGCTCAACGGCCAGACGGTCAGCCCCTTCCACGTGAGCTCGACGACCGTCCCGTTCAGCCTGACGGGGCACCCGGCCCTGGCCATGCGGTTCGGCACGAGCAGCGACGGCATGCCCATCGCCGTGCAGGTGGTGGCCAACCTGCACGCGGAGTCGACGATCCTGCACATCGCCTCCCTCCTGGAGACCCTCAGCCCGGTCCGTGGCCGGCACCCCGCCATCTGACGACCGGAAAGCACCGCACGCCGGGCACTTCGAGGGGACCGCGGCCACCGCGACCCCCGAAGCGCCCGGCGCTTTGGCCCGGGGCCGGAGACGAAACGGGAGTGGGCCCCGCGCTACGGACTCCGCACCGACGTTGAGCGACCTTCTGCCATTCTGCTTGCCATGTCCGTACGAAACGGAGACTGCCGCGGCACCGTGCCCGGCCACTGACCACCACCGACATCAACGAGTGTCTCGGGCCTTGCACGAGCCGCGTCACGGACCTGGCAACTGACTCCCCATCAGCACTGCTGGCGGCTCACCAACGGCCACCTCACTCACGGCGGGCTGCCCTGAACAGAGTCTTCAACCCAGCGGTTGACAAAGCCCGGGACCGGCGTAGCGTGGTCCTCAACCAATCGGTTGAAAAAGTGTCTGGAGGACATCGGTGGCCGAGGACCAGCTCTCCCGGGCATTCACCGCGCTCGCCGACCCGACCAGGCGGGACATCGTCGCCCGGCTGTCGCTCGGCGACGCGACACCCGGCCGGTTGGCCGAGCCCTTCGCCATGTCGCTCCAGGCAGTCTCCAAGCACCTGAAGGTGCTGGAGGAGGCCGGTCTGATCAGCCGGAGCCGCGACGCACAGCGCCGTCCGTGCCATCTGGAGACGGCCATGCTCGACGAGATGACCGCCTGGGTCGACCGCTACCGACGCAACGCCGAGGAACGGTTCCGTCGCCTGGACGACGTGCTGGCGACCATGAACGCGGACACACCACAGGAAGACGAAGACCAGCAGGACGAAGGAGTTGCCCCACCATGACCACCGACCGACCGCTCCGCGAGACCACCATCGAGGCAGACCCCCAGCTGCCGACCATCCGCATCACCCGCGAGTTCGACGCACCCGTCGCACACGTCTACCGCGCCTGGACCGAACCCGAGCTCGTCGGACAGTGGCTCGGCCCCAAGGACCTCACCACCAAGTTCGACCACTGGGACCTGCGCACCGGCGGCAGTTACCGCTACCGCCAGCTGCGCGCCGGCCAGGAAGTCGCCTCCTTCTACGGCTCCTTCCACGAGGCACGCCCCGACAAGCGCCTCGTCCAGACCTTCACCTACGACGGCGTCCCCGACGGTGTCAGCCTCGACACCGTGACATTCGAGGACATCGGAGACGGCCGCACCCGGGTCACCGTCCTCGGGGTCGTCGAGAACTTGACCGCCCGCGACATGATCCTGGCCAGCGGCATGGACCGCGGCGTCACCGAGGGCTATGAGCAACTGGACGCGGTGCTGCGCACCCTCGGCTGACCGACCGACCTCCGCAGAGCGTGCAGGTCGTCTGCCGCAACAGCGAAGACCTGAAGCCATGATCGAGGGTCACCGAACAAGACACGACCCTCATGACGGCCAAGGCCGCCGAGCAGCGGGACGCGGTCAGCCGCGCAGTCGCACAGTCGCACAGCGATAATCCCGGCGACGTCGACGGTCGTCCCGGGATACTGATCGCCATGGATGAGGTCAAGGTCGTGGTCGCCCATTCCGAGCGCGCGACCCTGCGCGTCGGGGACGTGTTCCTGAAGGTGGACTCCGATCAGGCGCGCATCGACGTCGAGGTCCAGGCGATGGCCCTGGCACCGGTCCCGACCCCGGAGGTCCTGTGGCGCAAGCCGCCCGTGCTCGCGATCGCCGCGGTCCCGGGGACGGCGCTCGGCCGCCTCGGCGAGCCGTCGACCGCGTCGCCGGTGGCGTGGGCCAAAGCGGGTGCCGCCATCCGGAAGTTGCACGACGCGCCGTTGCCACCCTGGCCCGGCCGGGGCGTTGACGAGTTGGCGGCGGAGCTCGACGGCGAGTGCGAGCGGCTTGTGACGAACGGCGTGCTGCCCGCCGACCTGGTCACCCGCAACCGCCAGGTCGCCGAGGCCGCGCTCCGGCCGTGGACTCCGGTGTTCACGCACGGCGACTTGCAGATCACTCACGTGTTCGTCGAAGGGGACGAGGTCACGGGCATCATCGACTGGTCCGAGGCCGGCCAGGGTGATGCCCTGTTCGACCTCGCCATCTTGACACTCGGACACGAGGAGCGCCTCGGCGACGTCGTCGCCGGCTATGGCACCGACGTCGACCTCGACGTGATCCGCGGGTGGTGGTCCTTGCGAAGCCTGCTGGCGGTTCGCTGGCTGGTCGAGCACGGCTTCGACCCGTTCGCGCCGGGCTGTGAGGTCGACGTGCTGAGATCCCGGATGTGAGGCTGCGCGGACCCGACCGTGACAACTGGCACAGTTTCTGGTCCACGCGACCTGCCGTCTTGTGTGCGGTCATCAGTCCCTCTCTCCATGCCATGGGCGTGAGGGTCGCTCCCGCCACGCTCACGCCGTCACACCCGCGGCCGTCAGTCACCGTCGGACTTTCGGCGCGCTGCTGCTCGGAACGGGACTGGCCGGATCGGTGGGGACAGTGGGCACCGCGCACGCATCGGTGGCCGAGTGCACCAACGACGCCAACGGTTTCGTCAGCATCCCCTACAACAAGAGCGGCAGCGTGAAGACGAGCGTCTCGCTGGGACGCGCCACCGTTCAGCTGCCCGTCGGTCCGATCAGCGGCAAGGACTACGGCTGGGCGAAGATCACCGGATCAACGGTGGCGGGCGACCAGGTCTGGATGGACTGGACGACCACTTGTCCGTCCTCGGCGGACAGCAAAAAGCAAAGGCAAGGAGGTTACCCACTCCTTGCCACTCTCAACTTATAGCGCACGGGGGGCCTTGCGGCAAGACCCGGGTCATGGCGCAGAATCGTCGGCCGGGGCCAGTATTCGGAGACATCAGGGGTTCGCAAAGTCCGTGCGCCTTTGTCGACCGTGGGTTCCGCGTGATGTGAAACCGCCGGTGGGACCCGGGGTGTGGTTGCGGGCGCGCGGCGCGGAGTTCCGGGTGTGCGCGTCGCCGGACCGCGTAGAGCAGCTGGCTGAAAAGCAACCTTATTGGATGAGGGGTTCATGATCGATGTGATCGTTGCCGGCGGCGGACCGACCGGTTTGATGCTGGCCGGCGAGTTGCGGCTGCACGGCGTGCACGTGCTCGTGCTGGAGAAGGACGCGGAGCCGACCAGGATCGTCCGCTCGCTCGGCCTGCACGCGCGCAGCGTCGAGGTGATGGACCAGCGCGGTCTGCTGGAGCGGTTCCTCGCGGTCGGCAGGCGGCACCCGGTCGGTGGTTTCTTCGCCGCCATGGACAAGCCGGCGCCGGACCGGCTGGACACCGCGCATCCGTACACCCTCGGCATCCCGCAGACCACCACCGATCGCCTGCTCGCCGAGCGTGCCACCGAACTCGGCGTCGAGATCCGGCGCGGCTGCGAACTCGTCGGGCTGAGCCAGGACGAACACGGGGTGACCGCCGAACTCGCCGACGGAACGCGGCTGTGCTCGCGCTACCTCGTCGGTTGTGACGGCGGCCGCAGCACGGTGCGCAAGTTGCTCGGCGTCGGCTTCCCCGGCGAGCCCTCCAGGGTCGAGACGCTGCTGGGCGAGGTGGAGCTGACCGCGCCGCCGGACACGCTGAACGCCGTGATGGCCGAAGTCCGCAAGACCCACAAGCGGTTCGGTGCCATGCCCCTCGGGGACGGGGTGTACCGCATCGTCGCGCCCGCCGAAGGGGTGGCCGAGGACCGCACGGTCCCGCCGACCCTGGACGAGCTGAAGCGGCAGGTGCGGAAGCTCGCCGGCACCGACTTCGGCGTGCACTCACCACGTTGGCTCTCCCGCTTCGGCGACGCCACCCGGCTGGCCGAGCGCTACCGGACCGGCCGGGTGCTGCTGGCCGGCGACGCGGCGCACATCCACCCGCCGACCGGCGGGCAGGGGCTCAACCTCGGTATCCAGGACGCGTTCAACCTCGGCTGGAAACTGGCCGCCGAAGTCAACGGCTGGGCACCGGAGGGACTGCTGGACAGCTACCACACCGAACGGCACGCGGTGGCCGCCGATGTGCTGGACAACACCCGCGCGCAGATGGAGCTGATGTCCGTCGAGCCGGGTCCCCGAGCGGTGCGCCGGTTGGTGTCGGAACTGATGGACTTCGAGGAGGTGAACCGGCACCTGATGGAGAAGATCACTGCGATCGGGGTCCGCTACGACTTCGGCGAGGGGCATGAACTGCTCGGCCGACGGCTGCGGGACGTGGGGCTGAAGCGGGGGCGCCTCTACGGGCTGATGCACGGCGGTCGCGGGCTGTTGCTCGACCAGACAGGGCGTCTCTCGGTGGCGGGCTGGGCGGATCGGGTCGACCACGTCGCCGATGTCAGCGAGGAACTGGACGCGCCCGCGGTGCTGCTGCGGCCGGACGGCCACGTGGCGTGGGTCGGTGACGATCAGCAGGATCTGCTCGACCGGCTTCCCCAGTGGTTCGGCGCTGCGACCGGCTGAGCGCGCACGTGGGGCGCGAAAGCGCGCTGTCCTCGCGGCTTGCTCATCCGTCAGAAACCCGACCGGCGCGCCCATGCCTCCGGACAGTCAGTGATCAACACGACTGCCCGGAGGTGCCGGCCTCGCTGAACCCCGGGTCACGGATGTCGTCCCGAGTGGTCGGGTGTCCCTCGGCGACGCGCTCCGGCGCGTCGGTGTTCAGACCATCGGGCGGCGGCAGTGGTACACGAGCGCGGGTGGCAGGTTGCTCCACACGGTTCGTCCGATGACGACCTCTTCGAATCCTGAGCGCAGGGTGCCCAGCAGTCGTCGGGCCGGTGGAGCCCACCTGGCGTGCACATAGGCGAACGTGGTGAACACGCCGTGAGGGGGCAGGGTCGTGCGCACTCCGTCGAGCACGTCGTCCTGGTCCTTCGCGGCGAAGGCCGCCCACGGCAAGCCGCTGACTATCACGTCGGCCGCCGCGATGTGCCGTTCGGCGAGGACTTTCCTGATGTGCCGGGCGTCGGTGCCCACCACGTCGACCGAGGGGTGGGAGAAGGCCAGCCGCCGGGCGAACTCTTGATTCACCTCGACCGCTATGTGGCGTCCGCGCCCGCCCAGACGTTCTTGGATGACGCCCGTGAACGCGCCTGATCCGGGGCCCAGTTCGACCACCACCGGGTGCCCCGAGCGGGGCACGGTGGAGGTGACGACCTGGGCGAGGGCCCGTCCGCTGGGAGCGATTGCTCCCACGGTCATGGGGCTACGAACGAACTCCCGCAGGAATGACATCGGGTGGGGGGCCTTTCCGAGGACGAGCTGTGCTTGCTCAGGCGGTTGTGGCGGGTTCGGTGTGGTGGGTGGTGGGGGTGTCGGCGGTGGCGGGGAGATGGTCCTCGGGCCGTCCTTCGATGCTGAACTGCGGCAGGCGCCGGTCGAGCCATCGGGGCAGCCACCAGTTGGCCCGCTTGAGGAGGTGCATGGTGGCGGGGACGAGGAGGAGGCGGACGACGGTGGCGTCGAGGAAGATGGCGGCGGCCATGCCGACGCCGAGGATCTTCAGGATGACGTCGGGGCTGGGGACGAACGCCGTGAACACCGCGATCATGATGGCGGCGGCGGCCGTGATGATGCGGGCCGTTCCCGCCAGGCCCTCGGTGACGGAGCGGGCGTAGTCACCGGTGCGGGTCCAGGTCTCCCGCATCCGGCTGACGAGGAACACCTCGTAGTCCATCGACAGTCCGAACAGCACCGCGAACATCATGACCGGCACGAACGGCGGCAGGGGGGTGGGGCTGTCGACGCCGACGAGCCCGCCGGCCCAGCCGCCCTGGAGCACCACGGCGATCACGCCGTAGGCGGCGGCCACGGACAGCAGGTTCATCACGGCGGCCTTGACCATGACCGCGACGCTGCGGAAGGACACCAGCAGAACGAGCATGGACAGCAGGACCACGCCGCCGATGAGGAAGGGGATGCGGCCCGCGAGGTAGGCGGTGCCGTCGATCGACTGTGCGGTGGGACCTCCCACGTGTGCCTCGACGCGTGTCCCCGAGAGGGCATCGGGAATGGCCTCGTCACGCAGGACGCGGACCAGGTCCTGGGTCCTGTCGTCCTGCGGGCCCGTACTGGGGACGACGCGCAGCACGGCGGTGTCCTGGGCCCGGTTGAACTGCGCGGGAGACACGCTGTCGACGCCCGGGGTGCCGGCGAGCTCGGTCCGCAGTCGGCCCACCGCGTCGGCCTGCCCGCCGTCCGGTACCTCGACCGCCACCGTCAGCGGCGCGTTCGCACCGCGCCCGAACCCCTCGCTGACCATGTCGTACGCCTGACGCGTGGTGGTGTCCGGAGCGCGGGTGCCCGCGTCGGGGAACCCGAACCGCACACCGAGGAAGGGCAGGGCGACGGCCACCAGAACCGCACCGCCGGCAGCGGCGGCCACCACGCGGTGACGCCGTACGAACTCGCTCCAGCGCTGCCAGAACGCGCTAGGGGTCACATGCCCGTCGGCCGAGACGGTGTTCCCGGGCCGGCGTCGGCCCAACGGCAGCCGCAGCCGGTCGACATGCCGACCCAGATATCCCATCACCGCCGGGAACAGCGTCATGTTCGCCAGGAGCACGACCACCACCCCGGCCATCGTGACGAGTGCCGCACCACGCATGTACGCGAGCCCCATGGCGAACAGGCCCAACATGCTCACCACGACCGTGCTGCCCGCGACCAGCACCGCGCGGCCGGCCGTGTCCAGAGTCGCCCCGGTGGCCGCCTCGGGGGACAGCCCGGCCGCACGCCACTCACGGAAACGCGTCACCAGCAGCAGCGCGTAGTCGATGCCGATGCCGATTCCCATCATGGCGGCCAAGGACGTCGACCACTCGGGCGCGTCGGTCGTCAGAATCACCAGGGACGTCAGCGACGTACTGACGGCGAGCCCCGCCAGAGCCAGCAGGATCGGCAGACCTGCGGCGACGACGGAGCCGAACGTGATCAGCAGGATGACCGCGGCCACCGCCAGACCGATGCCCTCCGATCCGACCTGACCACCCTCCGCCTTCTGCACGGCCTGGCCGCCCAGGGCCACCTCCAGCCCGTTGCCGCTGCTGTCCTCGGCGATGTCGATCAGACGCCTGCCGTCCTCGACAGGCATCCTGTCCGGGTTGGTCATGTCGAGCCGCAACGACGTCACCAGCGTCGTGCCGTCCTCCGAGACCGCGCCGGGGGAAGAGAACGGATCGTCCGCACCGGCCACGTGCGGCACGTCGGTCATACGCCCCAGCGTCCGCTCGACTTCCGAACGCACCGACGCCACACCCGAGTCCGCCCGCATGGCCACGGTGACCGTCGCCCCCGACCGCTCCGGGAACTGCCGCTCCAGCACACGCTGGGCCTTCTGCGAGTCGGACCCCGGGGACGAGTAGTCGACCGTGAAACTCCCCCCGAACGCCCCCGCCAGTCCGAAGGCCACCACGATCGCGGCGATCCAGACGAGCACGACCGTGCCGCGCCGCCGGAAGGCGAGACGCCCCAACCTGGCCAGCATCCCGCCCGCGGGCGGTGGCCCTGAGGACACCACGACACCAGACATGACAAACACCTCCACATATGAGCCCGGGGACACAGAACACGGCTGACACCTGTGCCGGTGCGCCGACCGGAGCACCAGGCCGCCGAGTGGGCGCGGGTCGGCGCCGGAGCCCGGCCGCACCGGCCGACCGACCGGGAATCCGTGCAACGTGTGAGCTCACGCTAAGTAGCCGCCGGTACGCACGTCTTCCTGCCCCGGGCCGGTCCGGCGGCCGATGGGAGGAGGCGGGAGGGCCGGAAGGAGGGGGCGGCCGTCGTCGGGGCACACGTAAGGTGAGGCCGTGAGCGCATTTCGAGGGCGCCGCCCCTGGCTGGACGTCGCCATCGGCACGGCGGCTTCAGGTATCGGCGCCGCCACTGTCGTACTGGGACCGCCCTCGGACAGGTCCGGTGCGCTGTGGTTTCTGATCGAGGCCGCTGCGGCCGCCCTGGCGCTGGTACGGGTCCTGCCCGTGGCGGTGCTCGCCTTCGAGGTGGTCCTGGTCGTCGTCACCGACATGGTGGCCACCAACCCCACTCATGTGGCGACCTTCGCCGCGGCGCTGGCGCTCGGTGCGGTCGCCTACTCCCGAGCCACCCTCACCATCGTTCTGTCATGGGCCGCGACCTTCACGGCGGTCCTCATCAGCATGGGACGCGACCCCGAAGGGCTCCTCTGCGGTGCCGACGGCATCCTCCGCATCCTGTCGTCGGCTCTGGCGGTCTCCGCCCCGGTGGCCTTCGGCCGGTACCTCTCCGCACTGCGCCAGGCCGCGGCGGTCGCGGAGGAACGGGCGCGTGACGCGGAGGAACGCCGCCTCGTGGAGACGCGTGTCGTGCGGATGACGGAGCGTGCCCGCATCGCCGGTGACCTGCATGACCTCGTGGCCCATCATGTGTCCGCCATCGCGTTGACGGCAGGATCCGCCCGGTATGCCGCCACACACGCCGCCGACCGGCAGCAACGTCTTGATGCCGCCCTGGACGGCATCGAGACGATTCACGCGAGCGCCCACCAGGCCCTCGTCGACCTGCGCGGGCTGCTGCACATCCTGCGTGACCCCGATGTCCCCGAATCGATCACGGATCCGGAGCAGATGATCGCCGAAGCCGTGGACCGCAGCCGTACTGCCGGTCTCCGCATCGCCCTCACCCATGACGCACGTGCGGCGCAGGCGCCACTGGCGCTGCGCGTCACGGCCGCCCGCGTGATGCAGGAAGCGTTGACCAACGCCCTCAAACACGCCGGCCCCGGCTCGGACGTCGCCGCCACGGTCGGCGTCGCCGACGGCCGGTTGCTCATCGACGTCGCCAACACGGTGCCCCGCGAGCGACCCCCTGCCCTGCCGCCGTCGGGCTACGGTCTGGCAGGGATGCAGGAACGCGTCGAAATGCTGGGCGGAACGCTCACCGCGGGTCCCGCCGACAACGGCTGGCGTCTGCACGCGGCCCTGCCCCTGGCGGTGCGGGGATGATCCGGGTCCTGGTAGTCGACGACCAGGCGCTGGTCCGCGCCGGCGTCACCATGCTCCTGCGCACCGCCGGCGAGGAGGTCGTCGGAGAGGCGGCGGACGGACAGGAAGCCGTCCGGCTCGCCCAGCAACTGCGCCCCGACGTCGTTCTCATGGACCTGCGCATGCCCCGCATGAACGGTGTCGAGGCCACCCGCCGCATCCTCGCCGCCCTTCCGGAGACCCATGTACTGATGCTGACCACCTTCGACGAGGACGCGGAGGTGTACGGCGCCCTGCGAGCCGGGGCCGTGGGCTATCTGCTCAAGGACGGCTCCCCGGAAGCCATGATCGACGCGGTACGCCGCAGCGCCCGCGGCGAGCCCCTGCTCGCGCCCGCCGTCATGGCCCGGGTCCTGGCCCGCGCCATGGAGGCACACAGCGAGACCGTGACGCGGACGGCCGCCGACGTCGGCAACAACCGCATGGCCGCTCTGACACCTCGTGAACGCGACGTACTCGCCCTGATCGGGGCCGGGCACTCCAACGCCGAGATCGGTGAAGCCCTCCACCTGGGAGTGACGACCGTGAAGACCCACGTCGGAGCCATCACGCAGAAGTTGGGACTGCGCAACCGGATCCAAGCGGCCGTACTCGCCCACCAGTTCGGCCTGGTGGACGACAAGTTCCGTCCCACAGACCGCTCCGACTGATGCGGGCCATGACGGTTGCGGCATGAGGGGGCGGGGGCGTGGCGTCTGGCCGCGCACATCCGTTGCCACGCCCGGCCCCGTTTGCCACCCCGCTCTGAGCAGCAGAAACTGGAAATGATGACGTGGAGCCACCGACGGTCCGACTCTGCGCCGCCCCGACGAGCACGAGCAAAGGGGCTGACCCGGTGGAGAACGAACTGCAGATCCTCCTCACCGAAGAGGACGCCGAAGCCGAACGTGTCGCGGAGCTGACCGACTACCTGCGCGAGGAACTGCTCGATCTCGACGTGGACGACGTCACGGCACTCCCCGGCGGAGAGGTCCCTCCCGGAGCGCGGGCCGTGGACGTCACCCAGATCGGCGCCCTGATGGTGACCCTGGGTAGCTCGGCGACCGCCCTGAGCCAGGTGATGACCGTGATCAGGTCATGGCTGGGACGGAGCCATGACACACACCCCTCCTTGCACCTGGAGATGGGCGGCGACGTCCTGGAGGTGTCCGAGGCGACCGACGATCAGGTCGCGGAGGCGTTCAAGATGTTCGTCCAGCGCCATTCCGCGGCTGAGGCCGAGCCATGACGGATTCCAGACACGCGCTGATCATCGCCAACGACCGGTACGCCGACCAGGGGCTCAAGAAGCTCAGGGCGCCCGCCCAGGACGCCGCGGCCCTGCAGAGAGTGTTGCACGACCCGCAGATCGGCGACTTCGAGGTGGAGGTCGTGCACAACGCGTCCGCCGACCTCATGCGCCGACGCATCCAAGGCTTCTTCAACAACCGCAGCCGCACCGATACTCTCTTGCTGCACTTCTCCTGCCACGGCCTCAAGAGCGAGTCCGGCGAACTGTACTTCGCCGCGAGCGACACCGAGCCCCCGCTGCTGGCCGCCACGGCCATCCCCTCCCAGTTCGTGCGCAGTTGCATGTCCGGCACCCGTGCGGGCAGCACCGTCCTGTTCCTGGACTGCTGCTACGGCGGCGCCTTCTCCCGGGGCTCGTCCTCCGTGCGCGCTTCCGGAGATGTCAACGTCCTCGAGTCGTTCGCGAAGGACAAGCCGGTCAGCGGGCGGGGTTGGGCCGTCATCACCGCGTCCGACTCCATGGAGTACTCCTTCGAGGGCAGCCAACTCGCCGAGAACTCCGCTCCGTTGCCTTCGGTGTTCACACACGCGGTGGTCGAGGGCCTGGAGACCGGCGAGGCCGACCTGGACGAGGACGGGAACGTCTCCCTTGACGACCTGTACGAGTACGTCTACGAACACGTGCGGGAGCAGAACCCTCATCAGACGCCGCCGAAGAAGGCCGCAGAGCTGCACGGTGAGCTGCACCTGGCGCACAGTCGGCGTGGCCGCATCAAGATCGTCGCCCTTCCCTCGCCGCCCGCCCTGCAGGCCGCCATGAGCAGCGACGACGTCCTCACCCGGCAGGGCGCCGTGATGGAGCTGCGCAAACGACTGCGGCACACGGAGCTGCCCTTGGCGGAAGGGGCACGTCAGCATCTGGAGGAGGTCGCGCGCAACGACATCCAGCAGATCGCCGATCTGGCGACCGACGCCTTGAGGGAGATCCGCCTGGCGCCGGTCCCGAACCGCCTGGACTTTGGCCTGGTGCCCAGGGGTTCGCCCCCGCAGCACCAGACCGTGACCATGTACGGCCCACCGCTGGCCCGGCACTGCGTGGCCCAGCTCAATCAGTCGTGGCTGCGGGCCGATCCGATCCCGAGCGGGTTGGAGGTGAACGTCGACACGGCTGCCGAGGGGCGTCTGTCCGGCGACATCGTCCTGAAGGGCGTGGCCGACGAGTCGGTGATCCATGTCGAGGCGGTGGTGGGCTCGGCGGGCGAGTCCAAAACCCCGGATACAGGCACCGGGTCCTCGAAAGGCTCCACAGGGGGGACGGAGGGATCGGACGGCAAGGGGGGCACGGCGATCGTCGGGGCCCTGACCACCACGGGCGGGACACGCACGGGCCGGTCGTCCCCGTCCGGACGCGCTCCCGCCCTCGCCGGTGGTGCCCTCGCCCTCGCCGTGACGGCGGTCGTCACGTTCGTCCTGGCCATCCAGGCGGCAACGGTGGCCGTCCTGGAACGGAGCCGCGAAGGGCTGTACGGCAACGTCGAGGACAACATCCGCGCGCACGGAGCGCTCACACCGCTCACCGTGTGTCTCCTCACCGGTGCGGTGGCGCTGGTCGTCGGCGCGTTCGCCCGGCACGATCTGGGAGCACGGCGGGAGCACTACTCGGGGCGGGCGGAGGGCGGTACACGCACGATGACCTCGATCACGAAGGGGCTGGCGATCCCGGCGCTGGTCCTGGCCGTCCTGGTGGGGCTCGCCTACCTGGTGGGCAGCCCCCATTGGTGACTGCTTCAGGAGCCGGGACATGACGGGTCTTGCCGAGCGGGGGGTGCCGCGTATCGGAACGGTGGGGTCAGACCACGGTCACCGGGTGCTTCACCACCGCGTCGAACAGATAGCCCTGCGTGTTGAACACAGCGGTGTCCCGCTGGGTGCGGCCCGCCGTGTCGGTGGCCCGGGCGAGCAGGTGCGTGGAGCCGGGCGTGCCGGGCGTCCAAGGGAGGGACCAGCGCGTCCAGGTGTCGGAGCGCGGCCGGTCGTGCAGTCGGGCCCGCCGCCAGCTCGCCCCGCCGTCGGTGCTGACATCAACCCGCGCGACGGCGCCCGCGCCCGACCAGGACCGACCGTGCAGTACCTGGCCCTCCCCCGCCGGGAACGTCGCACCGCTCGCCAGCTCGAAGGCACTCTTGATCGTCTGCCGGGTGAGCGGTGCACTGCCCTCCTGCGGATGGGCGGGACCGAACAGCCGGTAGAAAGTGGTGTTCCACGGCGAGTACAGCGGCTGCGCGGACACCTCGATGTCACCCACCCATTTGATCGACGCGATTCCCACCCACGAGGGCACGAGCACCCGCACCGGGTAGCCGTGGTCGTACGGCAGCGGCTCGCCGTTCATCTCGTACGCGAGCAGCACGTCGTCCAGCGCCTTGGCCAGCGGCAGCGGTCGGCGTACGTGGCCGAGGCTCTCGCCCTCGCTGACGTACTCGGCGTCCAGGCCGCGAGGCTGCACGTCCACGGCGTACCGGGACAGCCCGGCCCTGCGCAGTACGTCGGCCAGACGCGCTCCGCGCCAGCGCGCCACGCCGACCGCGCCCAGTGTCCAGGCGGTGCCGGTCACCGTCTGCCCCTGTTGCGTCGTGTAATGACTGCGGCCGTTTCCGGCACACTCGACGAACGCGGTGCGGGTCACGGCGGGCAGTGCCCGCAGGTCGTCGTACCCGAACTCCACCGGCCTGTCCTCGGTGGGCGTGCCACGCAGCCCGTCGCCCCACAGCCTCAGCCGCCAGTCGGCGGCGTCCAGGACGGGTGTCGCCGTGTGGTTGCGGACGAAGAACAGTTCGTTGGGTGTGTGGTGACCGGTCCCGCGCAATGCCTCCCAGCGGGTCTCGGCGTTGGTGCCGCGCTGGATGAACCACTCGGGCGGCAACGGCTTGACGATCGGCGAGTCGGCGCGAACCGGAGCCGGGGCGGGGAGCGCGGTGGCACCGGCGATCGCGGCGAGCAGGGTGAGCAGCCGACGCCGTGTGACGCCCTCCGCTCTGGCCTCTCCGGCGAGCCACTGGCGCAGCCTGCGGCGGTCGTGGGCGAACTCGTGGTGGGCGGCGGAACCGGCAGCGGACATGGCAATCCTCGTCATGCGTAGGTGTCATGCGTAGGCAGGGAGATGGGCCCGGTCCTGGCGCCATTCGCGCCGGCACTCAGGGGGCGTCCTCGGCAGACCCGCGGATACCGACGGCGCGTGCTCGGCGCGGCCGTCGAAGAAAAGGACCGGGAGGAAACCGATCAGCCGGGGAACCGACACAACGCGGCGGCCACGCGGACGAGGTCCACGGCGCGGCGACGGGTCAGAGGCTCCAGCGAAGGCATGACAGGATGCAAGCACGCGCCACAGCACGTGTCAACGGACCTACTGCGCAGGGCGGTTGACCACCTGGACCTGAAGGTCGGCGGCGGGCGCGATGTCCCGTTGGCGGTCCGCACGCAGCGGGTCACCGCCACCGTGGAAAGACTGGTCGAGGCCGGCGCCCGTGTGCTTCGGATCACGGATGAGCCGGACATTGGAGTCCATGAGGGTGACACCGGGCGGAATGTGCGGCCCGTCAGCTGTACACCAGTAGGTGGTCGCACGTGCTCGTGCCGTCGTGGAGGGACATGTCGCTGTTGAGGACGTAGAAGGAACCGGCGAATCCGGTGGTCGTCATCTTCGGGACCACGATCATGGTCTGGTCCGCCATGCTCAGTGAGTTCGGGACCACCACGTTCCGGTACAGCAGCGTGAAGAGGTTCTGCTGGAGGTCCTGGAGCCTGAGGATGCGGTAGACGCGGTCGCCCGAACCCGCGGGCCCCGAGATGGGCGCCTGGTTGCCCGGGGCGGCCCATTGGGAGGGCTGGGTGGCCATGCGACCCTGGGATTCCAGCTCCTGGAGTCGCCTCTGTGTGCTCGCCCTGATTCCGGCCATGTGAATGTGCAGCTGGTGGAAGCGACGGGCTCCCTGCGAATTGATCCCCAGCCCGATATTCGGGTACTGCACGGGGACGCTTCCTCCGCTTCTCGCGTTCTCCCATGCTTCGTGCCAGTAGTTCGCCGCCGAGTCCGTGTGGATGAACGGGCATTCGATACCCGTGATCCGGCACGAGGGGAGGAGGAGATAGTTGTGCGTGTTCTCCGGTTTCCCGTGCAGGACGACATGATTCGGGGTCATCGTCAAGCAGTCGGGCTTGGGCTGCGGCGCCGGAGGGACGATGCCCTGCGTGCAGTACTGGACGTCGTGCCACAGCGGGTCGTTGTCGGTGGGCCTGCCGCAGAGGGACTGCATCTGGGAAGGCGGACAGGGGCTCGCGGCCCCACCGGGAGGCGGGGTCGAGGGGCACGACGGGTCGGGTGACGGCCCTCCGTGCGCCGGATTCGCCGTGGCGGTCGCGCCTGCCATGACTCCGGCACCGGTCAAAAGCGCCGCGACACCGAAGGTGCCCGAGAGCGCAACGAATCGACGTCGAGGAAATTCGCTGGCGTTCTTCTGGTCGTTCATGCGTGTGATCTCCGATGGTGACAACCGCTGCCCGAATTTGGCGGCCATGAGCGAGGGGGCTTTCAGCCCTGACTTTCACCCCGCGGTGATCTTTCCACAGAAAAGGGGCAGGAGATCGGATTGCCCATCGCCCGAACGGGTTGGTGCGGCATCGTGTGACGGCCGGAGCCTCCACACGATGCCGTCTTCTCGGTCATTTCACTGCGTGCCGCTCTCGGCTTTCTCGGTCTTGAGGTGCAGAAGATCCTCGAAGCCCATTCGCATGACGTACTGTTCCTGGGCCCGGTACATCACCTCGTTGACCGCGCCCACGCCACCGTCGGAGAAGTCCACGACGGAACGCAGGGGCCGGGTGCCGAAGGGAAGGTCGATGATCCTGGCGATGTCCTCGGCCACCGCCTTCGGGTCCGCGTTCACGTCCGGCGCGAACAGCCCGTTCGTGGCCTCCTCGTTGCGGGCCACCATGGGGTCCAGCGCCGCGTACGCCCGGGTACGGTCCTCGTCCGACGCGTGAGTGGCGTTCGGAAAGTGTTGGGTGCCGGCGGTGAACGGGCCGGGCATCACGATGGACGTCTCGATTCCGTACTGGCCGACTTCGTAGGCGGTGACCTGCGCGAGAGCGTCGAAAGCGGCCTTCGACGCCACGTAGGGGCCGATGAAGGGCGGCAGGAGCACGGAGGTGGTGCTTCCCACGTAGACCAGCGTGCCCGTCCCTCGGGAGCGCATGTGCGGGAGAACGGCCCGGTTGACGCGGTGGGCGCCGATCGCGTTGATGTCGAAGAGGTGCCGGACGTCTTCCGGCGTGAACGCCTCGACGTAACCGACGTACAGGTGCCCCGCGTTGTGCACCACGGCGTCGAGACGGCCTTCACGGGCGAGGACCGTGGCCACGGCGGCTTCGGCCGACTCCTCGGACTGGACGTCGAGTTCCACCACGTGCAGGTTCCGCCCCGTGCGGTGCCCGAGTTCGACCAGGTCCTTGGCGTGCTGCGCGTTCGTCGTCTCCGTGTTGCGCATGCTGGCGTACACGGTGTGTCCGTGGGCCGCGAGTTCACGGGCGGCGAGGTTTCCGATCCCGGTCGCGGCGCCGGTGATCAATATGACGGATGCCATGACGTGCCTTTCAGGCGAAGAGGGAAGTAAGCAGGGGAATGCAGGAAGGCGGGAATGGGGGACGGCCGACCTGACAGGCGGGCTCGAAGTCGGGCCGTCGGCCCGGGCGATCCGGGTCAGGAGTTGAACGACTGATCGCCGAGCACGCCGAGGAAGGCGAAGCTCTCCGCGGTGGTCGATCCGGGTTGCGGACGGAAGATCACCATGCGGTGGCCCGTGGCATTGCTGAGCACGACGTCGCACTGCACGTCCAGGGAGCCCGCCTGAGGGTGGATCATGTGTTTGCGGGTGGACCGGAGCGGTTCGACGGCCATGTCGTCCCAGTAGTGGGCGAACTCGCCGCTGGCGGCCAGCAGTTCGGTGACGAGTCGGGCGGCCGTGGCGTCCTCGCCCCGCCGTGCGATGCTCGCCCGGAGGTCCGCCGCGTACCCGCGGCCGATCGCCTCGTGTTCCCCGGCGACGTTGAGCGCCCGGGAGGCGGGGTCGGTGAACCAGCGCCAGGTGACGTTGCCAGCTCGGTCGTCGCCCGCCGCCCAGGGACCGACAAGGGCTCGGCTGAGCGCGTTCTGCGCCAGAACGGTGTGCAGGTCGTCCGTGACGTGCGCGGGCACCGTGGTCAAGGCGTCCAGCAGGAACATCATCGCCGGATCGACGTAACCGCCTCCCGTGCCGCGGGCCGGCGGAGTGTAGCCGGCCAACCGGTAGAGGTGGTCCCGCTCGTCGACCGACAGGCGCAGTGCCCTGGCCAGAGAGCCCACCAGCGCCTCGGAGGGGTGTGCGTTGCGCGCCTGTTCCAGGCGCTCGTAGTAGTCGACGGAGACGTCCGCCAGCAGTGCGACCTCGGACCGGCGCAGGCCGGTGGCGCGTCGCCGGCCGCCGGGGACGAGTCCGACGTCGGCCGGTCGCAGCGCGTCGCGTCGGGCCCGCAGGAAGCGGCCCAACTCACCGTGGTTCATCGCACCGTCACTCTTGGACGGCCCGCATGGCCTGGGGGACGTACCGCTCGCCCGCCACCTCCTCGGCCGGAATGGCGTCGTTGAGCATGGCCAGCGTGGTGTCGTCCAGGACGATCGACGCGGCAGCGGCGTTCTCCTCCAGGTAGGCCCGCCGCTTGGTGCCGGGGATGGCGGTGGCGCCCTGGGCCAGCACCCAGGCCAGAGCCAGCTGCCCGGGCGTCACTCCGACCTTCTCCGCGATGTCGCGGACACGATCGGCCAGGGTGAGGTTGTGGGCGAAGTACTCATCGCTGAAACGGGGCGCGGTGCGGCGGAAGTCGTTCGCCGGCAGATCGGCCGTCGAGCGCAGCGAGCCGGTCAGCAGTCCCCGGCCCAGGGGCGCGTACCCGACGAATCCGATGCCCAGTTCGCGCACCGTCTCGAGTACGCCGTTGGTCTCCACGGTCCGTGTGAACAGCGAGTACTCGGTCTGCACCGCGGACAGCGGGGCCGCGGCGTGGGCCTCGCGGATGGTCTGCGCGGATGCCTCGCTGATGCCCAGGTAGCCCACCTTGCCCTCGGCCACCAGCTCGCCCAGGGCGCCGAAGGTCTCCGCCACCGGCACGTTCGGGTCGACGCGGTGCTGGTAGTACAGGTCGATGCGGTCCGTGCCGAGCCTGCGCAGCGACCCCTCCAGCGAACGCCGGATGTAGTCGGGCCGGCCGTTGGGTCCGCCGACGACGTTGCCCTCGTCGTCCAGGGTGACCCCGCCGAACTTCGTGGCCAGCACGATCCGGTCCCGGTACGGCGCCAGGGCCCGCCCCACCAACTCCTCGCCGGTCAAGGGGCCGTAGAAGTCCGACGTGTCGAACAGCGTGACCCCGAGCTCGACCGCCCGGTGCAGGGTCCGTGTCGACTCGTCGTCGTCCCGGGTGCCGTACATCGCCGTCATGCCCATCGTGCCCAGTCCCTCGACCGAGGTCACCAGGCCCTGGCTGCCGACCGCGTGCTTATCCATGCTCATGTCTCTCCTCGTGGTGACGGGCCGCCGTGCTTCGGCGGCCCGGTAAGAAGCATCTGCCAGTTCCGTGCGGGCTCGATCGTCCACATCAACCCCGGTTTCCGAGGACGACCACAAGGAGCACCCGGGGACTGGCATGCAGGTCAACGGCCCACTCCTCGCACGCCGTTGCTCGGCGGGCGGGCCGAGCGTCAGTCGGCCCGTCGGTCAACCGGAGAAGCGGTGACCAGAGAAGCAAGAGCCTCGTCGAGCGGCGTGCTCCCGTGGCGAACCTCCGCCCCGGCGGGCACGTCGATCAACCCGGCGTTGTGGGCGTCGAAGAATTCGACGTTCAGCCTGGCGAAGGCGGGGGTGGCACCCACCGCGGTCAGCACGGGTTCCCACTGCTCACGCGGGAGTTCGCGTGCGGTGACGTCGGTCGCGGTGACCTTCGCCAGTGCGGCGGCGACCTCCAGCGCGCTGTAGCGGCGGGGGCCCTCCACATGGATGAACCGCGGCGATCCGGGCTGCGGGGCCGGGGAGAGCAGGAGGTCGGCCGTGATCGTGCCGACGTCCGGGGCGTGCACCATCGGCAAGGGCCTGGTCAGCGGCTGGTGCATGCTCGCGAACGTCCCCGTCTCCAGTACGGCCGGCAGCTGGCGTGCCCAGTTGTGCATGTGCTCCGCCGAACGCACGAACGTCACCGGGTTCGGCAACTCCCCCAGGCGTGCCTCGAACTGGTGGAAGAGAGCGGGGATGCCCGTCCCGGAGGGGTCCTGCGCGCCGTAGTCGGAGACGACCAGGACGGCCGGCGCCGGGACGGCGCCCAGGCCCTGGACCAACGACTCGGCGAAGGCGCCCACCAGTGCGCCCGGGTCCGCTGCCACGGGTGACACCGGGCAGATCACCTGCGCGCTGTCGCATCCCTCCACGGCGGCCGTGACGGCCTTGGCGTCGAGCAGATCGGCCCGTACCACGGAGTCCGCTCCCTCGATGCGTGCATCGGTGGACGTTCGATGGACCACCGCCCGCACCGACGCGCCCGATTGGGCGAGGCGGCGGACGGTGGCAGTCCCGACGTGTCCTGTCGCTCCGAACACTGCAATAGTACTCATGCGCACATGATAAGCAGACGCCTATCATTAGCACCAGTCGGATCGTCCGCGATGACGGGCTATATTCGACGCATGTCATGTGCAGACCGTGAGGATCTGGCGGCCCTGTTCGCGTGGACCGCCCGCCGGCTCGCCGACGCCGAAGCGCCGCTGCTGGCCGCCAACGGACTGACCATGTGGGAGTACATCGCCCTCTCGCGGCTGGCCCGCCGTCCCGCGCCGAACCAGCTGACGCTGGCGCGCGAGATCGGTCACGACAAGACGAGGCTGATCAAGCTGCTGGACCAGCTCCAGCAGCGCGGGCTCATCGACCGCCGGCCCGACGCGGCCGACCGCCGGTCCCACACCGTCTCCATCACCGACGAAGGCCGCGCGCTGCACACCACCGTCCGCACGGCGATCCGCAGGATGGAGACCGAATTCCTCACGGTCCTCACCCCCGAGGAACGCCGATCGCTGCTCGCGATACTGCCCCGGCTCGCCTCGTCCGAGGACGACGCGTAGCGGCCCCGGCCGGACGGCGACCGTAGAAATCCCCCTCCGCACCACACCCCGGGCCACAACAGGGTCCGCTTCAGCGGTGTGTGCCGTGTCACGCGCCCCAATGGGTGCCTAAGTTGACTGCATCACAGCGGAAATGTCCCTTTAGGGTTCATGCTCGACGCGGTTGCCCGTTCCCGAAGTCGGGCCTGTCGGCAACCTCTTGGGTACGAAGTCCAAAGTGACCCATGACACAGCACTCATGACATTCCCCTCCCCCCGGAAGGTGACCCATCATGGCCGCTTACCTCTGTCCGCCTGCCGTGATACACGGCGAACACACCGTTCAGACCAGTCAGATCGTGGCGGAGGTGCGCGACCGGCACCCGCACGCGGCGTGGGCGCCGCGGATCGACGGCATCGCCGCCGGCACGGGCATCGAGGCCCGCGGGTGGATGCTGCCGCTGGAGGCCGCCGTGGCGCCCGGCAAGGGCGGTGGCCTGCGGGCCGTCGGCGTCGGCGCGGCCCAAGAGGCGCTGTCACGCGACGGTTTCACCCAGCAGGACGTCGACCGTGTGATCGGCTCACTGGAGGCGATACCCACGCTGCAGACCGTCCAGGAACGCACCGCGCCGGCCTGGGAGGCCGTGCAGTCCTACGGGGAGCGTGCGGCGCGCGGGGCCCTGCAGATCGCCGGCCTCGATGCCGCGGACGTCGACTGTCTGATCACCAGTCACTCCACCACCCCGGCGCTGCCGGGTCTGGACGTCGCCCTGACCAACAAGCTCGGGCTCCGCAACGACGTGCTGCTGCTGCCCGCCACGCAGTGGGCCTGCATAGCGGGGACCCGCTCCCTGGCGCTGGCCGCGGATCTCGTGGCCGCGGACCCCGACCGGGTGGTCCTGGTCGTGATCGCGGAGGCGCTGAGCACGACGTACCAGCCCGCGGACGACACGCTGGAGTCCCTGATCGTCCGGTTGTTGTTCGCGGACACCGCGGTCGCCACGGTGGTGACGGGCCGTCCGAGGCGCGAGTCGGCGCTGCGACTGGACGCCGCCTGGCACCACACCCTGCCCGGCACCCAGAACCTGCACCGCCTGGACACACGGGCGGACGGCACCCATTTCGTGATGGACCGGCGCGGGCCGCGCGCCGTGCAGGAGACGGTCACCGCCATGTGGGAGTGGCTGCGCGTCCGTGCCCAGGACGACCCCGAGTCCTGGCACCCCGACGTGCTGCTGGCACACCCCGGCGGGACCCGGGTGCTGGAGTACATGGAGCAGACGATGCCCGACACATGGCCGTCGGGGCTGCTGGACTACAGCCGGGACAGCTACACGAGCGGCAACCGCGGAGGCGCCGCCGTGTTCGACATCATGCGGCGGGCGTACGACGCCGGGCAGAAGTCGGGCAGTCGCGCGGTCCTGTACGCGGCGGCACCGGGCCTCACCGCCACCGCCCTCCAAGGGGAGTGGCTGTAGGGCGGGCCACGCCACCCGGCTTCGGTCGCGCCACCCTGCCACGGCCGCACCACCCGGCCCGCCCGTACCGCCCGGCCCGGCCGCGTCACCTCTCGACCTCGGCCCAGACCACCTTGCCGGTGTCCGTCCACCGCACCCCCCACCGGGTGGTGAGCCTGTGCACGACGTGCAGGCCACGGCCGCCGTCGTCGAACGGGCCGCCCCGGCTCAGCCGCGGCCTGCCGTTGCCGGTGTCCCCCACCTCGCACAGCAGGCCGTGACCGGTCCTGATCAGCCGTACCGTGACGGGCCCCGTGGAAAACCGCACCACGTTCGTGACCAGCTCGCTGACCAGGAGCAGCACGTTGTCCCGGGTGTCGTCCCTGGTACGCCATCGCCGCAGCAGCGCGGAGACCTGCGCGCGGGCGCGGGCGGGGGCGTCGTCGCGGGCGGGCAGCCGCCAGGTCGCGGTGTCCTCCTTGCGGTAGCCCATCATCCGCGCGAGCAGCAGGGTCACGTCGTCGCGCTGGCGCACGGGCGCGAGCGCGGAGACGACGTGCCGTGCGGCCTGCTGGAGGGCGTCCCAGGGGTGCACCGTGGACACGGTGTCGGCCAGTCTGCCGATGCCCTCGTCGATCGACGCGGCCGGATCCTCCACCAGGCCGTCGGTGTAGAGGGCGAGCAGGGAGCCCGGGGGTGCGTCGAACGTGTGCACGTCGAACGGTTCTCGCAACGCGAATTCGGCACCGAGACCGGGGTGAGTGCGGACCATGAGCGGGCCCGCGTGCCCGTCCGGGGAGACCAGGACCGGGGGGAGGTGGCCGGCGCTGGACAGCGCCACCTGGTGGCTGACCGGGTCGTAGATGGCGATGCAGCAGGTCGACCCGAGGGCGCTGTAGCCGGCCGCGAGCCCGGAATCCGCGTCGTCCAGCATCGTCACGGTCTCGTCGAGGTGTTCCAGCACCTCGTCGGGCGCCAGCCCCGCGGACAGCAGTGCGCGGGCCTCCATGCTCAGCTGGCCCATGGTCGCCGCGGCGCCCAGGCCATGCCCGACGACGTCGCCGACCACCAGAGCGGTGCGGCCGTCCGGCAGCGGAAAGCTGTTCACCCAGTCGCCTCCGACGCCCGCGCTGTCGGGCGTGGCGGGCTGGTAGACGCTGGCGATCTCGATGGTGCCGCCGCCGCTGCGGGGCAGCAGACGGCGCTGCAACGCCAGCACCTGGGTGTGCTCGCGCTGGTGCTGACGGGCCAGGTCGACGTGGTGGGCGGTCCTGGCCACCAGTTCCTGGAGGTCGAACAGCTCGCTGTCGCGGAAGGGGCAGTCCGCCCGCCGCCAGACCTCGGCCACACCCAGGACGACGGGCGGCGAGCGGTCCAGGACCAGCGGTATGCACACCACGCCCGCCGACAGGTCGCCGGGCACCAGGGCGCGCATCACGCGCGGGCTGCCGAGTACCCGTTCGACCGCCTCGCGGTCGGGCATGACGATGGCCTGCGGGGAGTCGTCCCGCCGCACCGCTTGCGCCAGCAGCCGGCTCGCGTCGCTGGGAAGGTCGTCACCCGGAGTGGCGTAGCCCTCGGGCCACGCCCGGTCCGGCACCAGGGCGGCCCGCCTCAGCCGGATGCGCCCCTGCCCCTGCCCGGTGACGCCCTCGCCGGTCCACACGGCGAAGTCCAGGTCGACGGCGGCCACGTCTCCCCACGCCAGCAGGGACTGCGCGAGTGACTGCGCGGTGTCGCCGATGTCCAGCGAGGTGCCGATCGCGGTCTCCGCGGCGTACAAGTGCAGTCGCTTGGCCATGGCGATCACGGAGACGGTCAGGCCCTCCTGGGGCACCGCTGCGGGCAGGATGCTCAGCGAGACCACCAGTTCCGACCCGTCGGCGCGCCGCAGGCGCTGGATCCGGGCGACGTGCGCCTCACCGGTCTCCAGCACCTGGCGCAATCGCCGGGTGACCGTCGGTACGTCCCCGGGGGGCAGGAGATCGACGAAGGGACTCCCGGCCTCGGCCTCCAGACCCGTGAACACGGGGGCGCCCAGGTTGCTGCGGGTGACCCTCAGATCCTTGTCCAGGTTGATCGCGCCCAGGATCTGGTCCTGCCGACCGGCCGGCGGGTCGTCGGGTACGCGCCGACGCGGGGTGCGGTCGCCCCGCGCGCCCGCGGAACCTGCGGACGCTGCCGCTCCTCCGCGTGGGATGTAGCGCCCCAGAGCGCTGCTGACCAGGTCGAACGGCGACGATGACGAGGGAGAGGGTGTGGAGTCCATGTGGCTCTCTCAGCAGTCCCCGGCGCGGCGCCGGGGCCGTACTCGGCCCGTGCGACCGGGCCCCGAGACCTGACCGCACACCTCATTGAATAACACCGGAGGTCACTACGCCCACACCAGCGGATCTCCCGCCGACCGGGCACGGTCCGGCCCGCTCGGTCGGCCGGGCCCGGACACAAAACCGAATCCATGATCATCGGTGGTTCGATCAGCCGGGTGCCGCGGGCTACTTTGTGGGCGGAGGTGACCATGCTGGAAGTTCTCGGGCTGGACCAGCCTGCCGAGGCGTTGTACTTCGTCCTCGTCGACAACCCGCCGCTGTCCGTGGCGGAGTTGTGCCGCCGTACCGGCATCGAGCCGGACGTGGCCGACGCCGCCCTGGTGCGGCTGGAGAACGGCGGTCTCATATCCCGGCTGCCCGGCAGCCCGCCCTCGTACACGGCGCTGCCGCCCGAGCACGCCATGGAGGTCCTGCTGCTCGCCCGCGAGCGGGACATCCACCGGGTGCGGGCGCTGACCGAGCAGCTCACCGAGCGGCACCGCGAGGCCCGCCGCAGTCGCGACTCGACCGCGCTGATCGAGGTCGTCACCGGTCGTGACGGTGTCGCCCGGTGCGGGCAGCAGTTGTTCAACCGCGCCGAGCGGGAGATCCGCGGCATCGACGCGCCTCCCTATGCCCAGGCGAGTGACGGCGAACGCGTCAACTCCGCCACCGCCATCGCCGGGCGCAACGTGCGCAGCCGTTTCATCCACGCCCGTGACACCCTGAGCATGCCCGGGGCGGTGGCACGGGTGGAGGTCGACATCGCCGCGGGCGAGGAGGTGCGGTTCCTGCCCGAGGCCCCGATGAAGCTGATCATCGCGGACGACCAGGCCGCGCTGATCCCGCTGCTGGCCACCCCCCAGGTCCTGGACGCGTGCATCCTCGTCCACCCCTCGGCCCTGCTGGACGCGCTGTCCACCCTCTTCGAGTCGCTGTGGGACCAGGCCCAGCCCTACATGCCGGGCGAGACCGCGTCGATGGGCCCCGACCAGTTCATCAGCGACGAGGAGCGGCGCATCATCTCGCTGCTGGCCATGGGCTTGCCGGACGAGGCCATCGCCCGCCAGCTGGGGATCGGCTACCGCACGGTGCAGCGCCGGGTACAGGCGTTGCTGGGCCGGCTGGGGGCGGCGAGCCGGTTCCAGGCGGGAGTCCTCGCGGCCAGCCGCGGCTGGTGGCGGCCCGAGCCCCCGCAGCCGGCCGTGCCGCTGCCGGTGAGCGGCGAGTCCGGGAACGCCGTCCCGTAGGCCGCGGTGGGTGAACGGCCGCGGCCCGGCGGTGCGCAGGCGCCGCCGGGCTCGGTTCCACCGCCCGGCTCGCCCTGCGCGCC